>DAOWID010000050.1 GCA_030641115.1 Planctomycetota bacterium
AGGTGGTCAAGTATGACCATAGCTGTGTAGTTCTCGGCGACCGGCCATATCCGGCTCACAATCGTAGCGTCACGCCTGGTTATAGCTGCCAGCTCCTTATTCTCCAAGGTGTACTTGTCGATTGTCTTCTGAGGTTTGTCAATTGTGGGTGTGGGTTTGATGGTGAGTCTGGCAATAATGGGTTGGCCTGTGGCCAGGCCGCCCGTGATACCGCCGGCATTATTTGATTCGAAGATTACTTTGCCGTCTTCGGCGCGCATTTGGTCATTGTTCTCGAAGCCGGTCATATCCTTAACGGCGAAGCCGGCACCGACCTCTACGCCTTTGACAGCACCGATGCCGAGCATCTTGCCCAGCTCAGCGTCAAGCTTATAGAAGACCGGCTCACCGAGTCCTGTCGGGACGCCGGTCACGACGACCTGGACTACTCCGCCGACCGAGTCACCTGTACTGGAGACCTTGTTGCATGCGTCAACCATTGCCTGGGCAGCGTCGATATCGGGACAGTTCACTATCGGGTGGACGCCGTATTTGTCCTGAATCTCGGCAGGCGCCAATTTCGGTGCTTTGCCGCGGATAGCGTCGATTTCCTTCTCGATCTCGGCCAGTATCTTGGCCTTCTCAAGAAACCTCATTTCCATAGTGATGCGGTCCTTGACGTAAATCTCCTGATAAAATGGGTCGAGGTCACGCCGCATCCTTTTGTAGTCGTTGGTGTACTTGAAGGCTTGGTCGTGGGCGACGTCGGGGCAGCGAACACCGGCAATCTCTTTGGCGTACGAGAATACCTCGATGCCGCATTTCTTGAGGACCTTCTTGGCAACATATCCGGCAGCAACGATAGTGGACGTGTAGCGCCCGCTGAAAATGCCCGCTCCGATAGCGTCATCGTCAGGCCCATATTTTATGAAAGAGGCGTACGAAGCATGGCCTGGGCGCGGTGTGCGGTTGGTGTCCTGGTACTGTTTGATGTGGATGAAATGGCGGTCGAGGTTCGGAATCAGAATCGTAAGTGGGGTGCCGTTAGTGTGGTTCCTGTTGCCGGCATTCTCGATGGTATCAGTGGCGTTCAAGCCAGAGTAGATAATCGGCAGGTCCGGCTCCTTTCGCGGGCTGGAGAGCTCGTCGGCCCCAGGTTTTCTAAGGAGCAGGTCGCCATAAATTTCCTGTTCGGTCAATAACATGCCGGGCGGAACGCCCTGGATGACGCTCGTCAAACCCTCTTGATATGAACCGCCTGCAACCGTTACCTGAAAACAGCGTCCAATATGACAGCCAATCATTTGCTCTTGATCTCCTCAAATCGGTCGTTAGTATTTTGTCAATAGTGAATAATCACCAGGGAATAGATTCCTGCTTCCGCAGGAATGACATATGGAGCGTTATTCACTAATCCGTGAGTTTCATATTTGCGCCGATGCTTTTCATCAATTCCACATAATCCGGGAATGTAACGTTCATTGCCGCAGCAGTGTCGATAGTGCATTGACCATCCGAGCACAAGCCTGCTAACGACAGGGCCATCACGATTCGATGGTCGCTTCTGCCGTCGAGAAATAGCCCCCCCGTAAAACGGGGCGCTAAATATTTAGTCCGCCGAACGTCTGGCGGATTCAGGCCGCCGTGTATTATAAGGCCATCAGGGAGTTCTTCAACATCTATAGCCATTTTTTTGAGCTCTTCAGCGATGCAGTTGATTCGGTCGGTCTCCTTGCTTCGTGCCTGCGGGACGTTTACCAGCCTTGTCGTACCTTCTGCGAAAGCAGCGGTGACGGCCACAGCGGGCAGGGCGTCAGGAGTCTGGTTTAGGTCAAGCTCGACTCCTCTGAGTGGAGCAGCTTTGATTGTCACTGATGATGGCTCGATACTGATGTCGGCACCCATTGCTTTTAGATAATCGACCACGGTTTTATCCGGCTGACTGTCGGCAAAATCAAGTCCGCGCAGCGTCACCTGATCTGCGGCCAGAGCAGCGGCGCAAAGGAAAAAAGTGGCGCTGGAAAAATCGGCAGGGATTGTCATGTCAAACGCCTTGTAGGCCTGATTGCCTTTGATTTTGAATTTGTGCATCTGCTCGTTTTCGTATTCTATTTGTTGCTTATCCAGCCAATCGAGCGTCATTTGGACATAGCCCGGCTCGTTGAGCAGCGTAACGTCTATTTCTGTGTCGTTAGCTGCCAAAGGCGTACACAGGAGCAGGCTGGATAGGTATTGGCTGGTGGTTGCCGCGATTGTGGTTTTTCCGCCTGTCAGCTTTCCGTTTACCTCGACGGGTGCTCTGCCGCCTTCTTCAAGACTCTTGCATTTTGCTCCTAAGTCGGCCAGCGAATCCATCAGCGGGCCGACAGGTCGGCTCTGGAGCTGCTCATCGCCGGTGAAGGTTATGGTTTGGCCAGGTTCGGCCAGGGCAGTTGAACCCATTGCGATACGTAGTGTTGTGCCGGAATTGCCCACATCAACAACTTCCCGCGGAGCGGTAATCTGTCCGCCTGTGCCCGTTACCTTCCAGAGCTTAGGATCGGATGTATCGATCTTTGCGCCCAGCGCCCGGTAACACGTGACTGCCGCTTGCGTATCGCCTGAATCAAGTGGGCTGCGGACCAGACTCTGGCCGGCTGCCAGCGAGCCGATCGCAACCGCCCGGATAGTATGCGATTTCGATCCAGGAATTTGAACCGTTCCTTTTAGACGGGATTTCCTTGTAATTAGCTTCATAGTCACTATCGCATTGCGTTTCTCGTATTGTGCAGACGATATGACAGTATATGGCTTGTGCTTCATTCGTCAATTGATGAATTCAGACGGATAGACCTCACAATCCCTTCACCGTACCTCAGCTACCCCTCGGTCTGAGTTTGGCCATTCTGGAAGCCTTACACTGCCCTCAGTGCGGTCGTAGAGAAAAACCATGAACTGACCAGATTTGGAGTCGGCCTGAGGCGAGTTCGTTTTCTATCAACGGTGTACTTATGCCAGAAGCCCCTCGCGTGCGTGCGTATATGTGTCTAAGGACTCATTTTCGGCCTGCTATTCGGCCCTGGCGTAAGCTGGGGCCTTTTTGATTCTCCAGAGGCCTGTATAATTGCGTGTGACATGACTCATTTGCCTTCTCTTCGGTAAGAGCCTTGTATTCGGTACAACCCATTCGCCGGCGTGTATTCCTGCAAGGAAGCCTTTGATTTCGGCAGGTTTTTCCTTGAATTTCTTCTCCTAATCAGGTACAATATGTGTGGGTTGGTCGTCATGGAGGAGCGGATAGGAGGCTTTCGCTGTGTATCTGCACCCAAGCTCTTGCCCACAAGAAAGACCGCTGCGCCGGTGTCCAACACTGGGGGTGATTAAGTGCCTATCCGAATAACTCTTGGCGATTACCTGTCATTCTGAGGCGAAGCCGAAGAATCTGGCCGGTGCAGGGATTATAGCACGTTCGCGCCAGGGTTTGCTATGGCCAGATGCTTCGCGTTGCTCAGCATGACAAAGGCTGAGGCGTTATTCGGATAGGCTCTAAATCTACATGTGTTTAGACAAGAAAGGAACCAAAAATGGCAAGTAGAAAGAGATTTGATGCGAAAAAACACTTAATAAGAATTGCTCTCGCTGGACTAATAATGGCCACCAGTCTGGTTTTCACCGGATGTGGCAAGCAAATCGCCAGGATCGAAGAGTACCAGCTTAAATTGCAAAGACTGTCAGAGACCAATGCTGAGCAAGTAGCAAGAAGTCTCGCACGTCTCGAAGAGAATCTGAAGAAATTGTACGTAGCACTTGCAGATGTGCAAGCCGGTACTAACAGGGGGGCTACTAACATAGCCGCTGCTCAGCAAGGGCAGATGAAGTTACAGGAAATGCTGCGGGAGAACAGCCAACAGCTAAGCAACAACATAGCCGCGGTCGGGCAAGACCAGCGCAGGCTGCAAGGGCAGACTGAACTTGTACAGAGTAACATCCAGAAAGTAGCCAGCACGGAAGGCGCTGAACCTTGTCTCCAGGTGCGAAGGTGGAAAAGGCAGCCTGATGGGGCCTGGCAGCTTCAGAAAGTGTATGGAAAATAGCCGTTTGCCCGTGGCCTGGGGTGACGGTGGATATGCAGGCAAGCTGATCGACTGGGCTGTGAATTTCGGTCGCTGGGTCTCGCAGATTGTCGAACGCAGTAAGGGCGCTAAAGGTTTTGCCGTATTGCCCAGGCGTTGGATGGTCGAAAGGACGTTATGGAACGACCGTTGTAAAGTCCGGGCGCTGGGCGCTGCGTGTTTTCTGGCCAAGCCTCGGGCAGGAAGGTGTGTTTTTCCCCATCGCCGCGATATGGAACCGCCGGCGTTAAAGGTATCATTGGTCCAATAGTCGAGTAATATTCTCGATACGGACATTGCACCGGGGATGTGAAGAAAAGTAATTTCCGAGTTTGGATTTGTCTTCAGACTCTGCTATTCGCGAGAGAAACCTTATTGCACCGTGAGGGTCATATCCGGCGGAAATAGCCAAGCGAATACCCAACCTGTCAGCTTGGGATTCCTGGTCTTGCGAATAGGCAGTCTCAAGAAACTTGATCCCAACTTTGCGAAGGGAAGCAGTAAACACATCACGAACAGGGGCGGCCCGTGAAGCTGCTGCAATTGCAGAATTGCTTATCATCCGCTCCATAACATGCCCTTGGATAACATGGGCCATCTCATGACCGAGAATGAAAGCGATCTCATCTTTGCGCCATCGGCACAACTCTACAAGTGATCGGCTTACAAAGATAAATCCACCCGGCAGACAGAACGCCTCAGGGCCCAGGCCTTTGATAGACTCAAAGCTGAATGAACGAAGCTTGTTGGCAACGCAACTGGCCAGATGGGAACCGACTTCATTTAGGATTTGTCCGGTTTGCGGATCGGCGTCAAGGGTTAGGCTATGTCTGACATCATATGCCATGTCTCGGCCTACCTCGTACTCGGCTTTGATAGCCTCGGCTTGACTATTAGCGGCAGTTTGCCATATCCATTTAGCCTTGCGGACGCTCGGACCAGCCATCTTGCCTAACTTGTAGAATACCTTGCATATCTTGCTCATGCTGCGGTGCTCCTCTGCGAGCAGTTTCCGCCAAACCATTAAGCGTACCTTTTCTGATGGCGCAGATAGCTTATCATTGAGTGGGGTTGCTGTCAAAAGGGCATTCGGCAGCTGCCATTCTCCACCATCACCCGATATGGTCTGGCGGGAGGCCTCTGCGGTCGATGAGGCTGATCTGATTGGGACGGGCAGTTAGACAGCTCAGCAACCCATAGTAGAGGTTTCGGTTCTATTCTGCATGATCTCGACCTAATGGGGGGAGTACAAAAAAAGACCATAAGAGAAGGCAAGAATATGGGGCTGCAAGCGCGGTGCTCACAGCCCCTTCCTTATTTATCTCGGATGTTATTCAGCGTTGCATATTGCAACGAGAGCTAACGGCCGAGAATTGCAGATTGCAATTCCCGGAGATACTTTTTGGAAAGCTTCAGGCACCTCCAAGTCTTCGTAATTCCTTTTAACACCGGATGTTCAAGTTCTTTTCCCCGCTCTGCTAATCTTCCTGGCATACTGCTTGCGTAAACAACATGTGAAAGGTCGCTGCAATCAAAATAGCGATACAGACAAGCGTCAATGGTGTGGTGAGCAACGGTACCTACGATTGACTCCTGTTGGGCCAAAATGGCAGCAGAACTTGACGTTGTGCGTGCAGCCGACGGGGACGGAGTCTATGCAGAACAAAAGAAACATAGAAGAATGAAAATTGGGCATGGTTCAAACAGCTCAGATTCTGGGTAACATTGATTTGTGGCTCCATAGTGGGTGGCAGCCTCAAATCCGAAGGATTTGGGGATGGTTACGCCGCTTTTGGAGCTTTGCCATCCCCAAGCTGCGCTTGAGGCTGCC
>DAOWID010000188.1 GCA_030641115.1 Planctomycetota bacterium
CGATCTTCGCATCTATAATCGCGCTCTATCTCACGCCCAGATAGTGGGTCTCATGGGCGAAAGCCGGATAGACCTGCCGTTGCCCGTCCCAGCTAAGCTTTACGATGTCGCCAAAAGGTATGATGACCAAAAGAAATATGAAGAAGCAAAAGGCCTCTGCGAACTGATATTGCAGCAATATCCTGACAGCCCTGAAGCCGACGATGCACAATTGTATCTCTCAAAGAGAAATATCCTGTCGCTCATCGACTCCAAGAAGTACACCGAGGCCCAGGCAGTGCTCGACAGCCTGGTTGCCGACTTTGCTGACCGCCCGGATATGCCGGAGGCGCTGCACACCATCGCAGGACGATATGAGCTGCCGGGCAAATATGAGCAGGCTAAATCCCTATATGAACAGATAGTAGAGCTTTATCCTGACAGCCCTTATGCCGCCAAGGCAAGGTTCGATGGCCCGGAGATCCATATCTTTTCTCTCATCGCCTCAAAAAGGTATACCGAGGCCCAGGAAGCGATTGACATACTGACTGCTGATTTTCCTAAATATCCGGCCTTGCCTGGCTCACTTTACTGGTTCGCAAAACGACTGGATGCAGCAGCCCAGTACGAGCAGGCACGCAATATCTACCAGCAGGTAGCCTTGCAACATCCAAAAGACCCCCATGCCACAAAGGCCCTGATACAAGTTCCAAAGGTAGATGCCCTCTCTCTAATGGCGGCCGGGGACGACAATGTCGTTCACAACGTGCTGGCTAACTTGATTGCCGATTTTAGTGATAATCCCGATTTGCCTGAGGTGGTATTCGAGATCGGCGCAAAATACTACGATGACGCATTTCCTAAGGAAAATGAGGCCCTTGTCGAAGAAGCCAGAGACCGTTTCACCAAAGCCATAGGAGTATGGGAGAGAATAATAGCTGAATTGCCCGAAAGCGGTCACACTGTTGCCCAGGCCTACAATTTTGCGGCTGTATGTTATCGTCGCATTGGCGAACATGACTTAGCTATCGACTACTTCCAAACGGTTGCTGACCAGTATGCGGATTACGAGCACGCACCGTACGCGCTCTTTATCATCGGGCGCATCTATCAATCACATATGAAAGCCGGTCGCCTAAGTCATTCTGAGGCATACCAAGGGATGCAGCAAGCCTATGGAAGTCTGGTCAGCCGCTACCCGGATTCCGAGTTCGCCGGACCAGGTCAACGCCAGTTGCAGCGCTTTGCCTGGATTAATCAGACCACACAAATACAAGGAGAGGACAAATGAATAGTAAGGTATTGCAAGCGGCTCTCGCTTTCGGTCTTTTGACAACGATCCACCTTACGACCCAAGCATGTACTCTACCCGTAGAGGCTGTCATTAACAATCCGGACCCAAGTTGGGTGCATGTCAATCACACGCTGTGCTTTGACGGCAGCGATTCCTGGGGCCAGGGTGGAATTTGCCACTGGCAGTGGGATTTTGGCGATGGTAGTCCCCCCGATGGTCATGAGGGTCGCGTTCCGGACTGCGACGTCACCGACCCTTACTCCTATAAAGTTGAGTACGCTTACTCAAATTTCGGCACGTATTACCCCGAGTTGTGGGTCAAGGATTGCTATAATCACGAGGATACCGAGTCCTTCACGCTTTACGTTGTTGAGTGGAACCTCGCAATAGGAGGGCCTGGCTACACGAACAAGGTCGCTGTAAACAACGATGATGACAACGAAAATGGCAAAATGGACAAACACTCGGACGAAGAATTTGAAGTCGATAATGAAGACGACCTCGTTCCAATTGTGCTTAGCGTTAACAGTACAAAAACCAGTGATGACGTCGCATTGGAGATCATGACTGGTAAATCCAACATCAAGATCTGGAGTGACCAACACAAGCAAGGCCTGGTAATACCAGATGGCACCAATTATTTCAAAAGATGGTCGGCTGGAGTCTGGACGAAGAAACTCTGGGTCGAAGGCATAGCTCACTCTGCTGTGGATGCGGTTCGGTTGCACAGTTACTACATCAGAATTGACGAGGGTGGTGGCGAAGGATGTGTCGAACGTGTTCCTGACGCCGACCTCTACTTCACTGTCCTGGAGGTCGACATGGACATGGACGGCGTCAAGGACGACGAAGAAACGTATGGCGAGGTAACCGAAGAAACAATTCCAGGTGGATTCGTGGGCTTGGATTGCCGTGTGCGCGTAGAATTGAAGAAAGTCCAGCCGACAACCTTCGCGGGCTATGTTAAGCTCGACGTTATCGCAGGCGGCTCAAACATCGAAGTGCAGGATCAGCAAGGAGACCCTATAAGCCTGCCAGCGTACTATTACACACCTGACGATTTGCCCGAGGACGTTTGGGTAAAAGGCGTTTCGACAAGTTCAAGTCCCCGGGATGTCACACTCTACCTGGACTACACTATAGGTGGTGTAACATTTGCCGACAGAATAAACTTGACCGTGTATGATGTGGAAAAGGTGTGTCTTTCCTCCAGTAACGCCGTAGCCAGTCCTATTTGTTATGAAGGCGGGAGATCGGAACTTGGTAGCCCGTGTGGATCTCAGGGTGACCAGCCCTCGTTGATAATCCCACACTGCAACGTGAGGAGCGCCAGCGATCCGAGCGTTATTAGAAATTTCACAGTAGGTGCGGAGGCATTTTTGTTACCCACTCTCGATTTAACGGATCTTTCGGAGTTGCTCCAGGATGCGGATAAGTGGTCCAAAGTCGCCGGACCACAGAGTGGATATCTTGCCGACATCAAGAGGCTTGACGCCAAGTACAAGAATCCGAAAAAGGGCGGAGTCTATGAACTCCTATTCCAGCTTCCAGACTGTGGCAGCACGATGACTAAATCCTTATTGCATCTACCATTGGCTGGCCCACATGCTGAACTTTGGGTTCATGACCAAGCGATTCAACTTGGTCTTCTAGCAGGAGTGATCGGTGGAATGAATCCGGTAGATGCTACCATGTGCTATATGGCAACGTCTGCATGCTTGGACTGGGATTGGGAGGCTGATCAATCAGGTCGTTCACCCTGTCACGTTTGGGGAGAAAACGAGACTATCACCATTCATGGAATCGTTGTCTCGGATCCAAAATTCCAGAACTTTATGTGGGGCTACTATTGTCGGTGTTTCTATCCGGGTGCAGGCTGGTGGGTACAGGTGCTCCTTGCTGGTCTCGTTGGCACGCCAGACACCCCAGAATGTTGGGAAGCTTATAAGGCCGGAAAAGAATGGTGCGACGGTGATAGTCTGGAAACAGTGATGGAAAGACGAGGACTTGCGATGCAGGTAAGTGGAGAACTAGCAGAAAAACTCTGGCCTTCCACGGATCCATACGTAGGGGGGCGAGAAGGGCCCCCTTTCTTTGGTATGTCGGAATCTGAACTTATATCTTATTGTCGTATACTATTGGGCCTAGATTAAGTATAATTCCAAATAGAAGGAGATTGAAAATGGGGATCAAGGCATCATGCGTTTCTATTACTTTTGCGTTTTTGCTTAATGTATTTGGTACCAATACATTTGCAGAGACCCCAACAGTGAGAGAAGTCGTGATAGAGAAACCGCAGAGAGATGTGTGGATAAAGAAAAGATTCGAAAACGGGCGATTAGTGGAAGCAATTCCTTACCGGTGGTTCAGTGTAAAACCGAAAGGTGCAAGGTTAGAATTTCACGGTAATTACAGACGCTTCGACAAGGAAGGAAATATCATCAAATCCCGATGGTATTTTGCTGGACAAAGCACAACGGCAGATGAATTTGAGCGGTTGACTCGATCTGTGAAATTCGAGCCTCGCTTGACAGTTGAGGAAACAGCCCTGGACAAAGAGGCAAAAGAATTTGTAATTCAGCTGTCTCTAGCATGGCAAGAACGTGACTATCAGACATGCAAGCACATTATCAGTAAAAAGCTCTTAGAAAAACCAGGTTGGATACCTGCAATTCTCGCAGAATATGGCTATTGGACTTTCATAGAGCAGGATGATGAAAAAGCTGTCGCGGCACTAGCCTCCATAGAAGACCTTGTTAAGGAAATTGTTAAGAGGTCTAATATGGATCGACTGAATACCCGTTTATGGAAGGCATTGCTTCTGATTTACTACAATTATTATGAACAGAGCAAACAGGGAACTGGAGAGAATGTAAAAAGTTTCCTTGGTAAGACTGTAAACATTGACAAGGCACATGGTACGTATGTACTTTTCCCACCCAGCGAGTTGATGACAGCCTATTTTATTGCTTCTGGTGCGCAGGTTGATATGCGTGCGTTAAGAGATGCAGTAGGGCGATACAAGAAGAAAAAAAGTGATATAGATTGACCTTCTATGTATAGGTTGACGAACGCATTCTTAAGGTGTAGGTCTAAGATAATTGATGCCTTTTCAACTGTTGGAATCGCAGCAGCAATGCAAGTATTTGTGATTGGGCCGTATTTCATAGCACAGCAGGAAATAAGTGGAAACCCGGAGCTATCTGGTAAGAAATTCATTGCACACAGCATGATTGCGGCACTGTTCTTCTGTCTATCGCTAACATTTTTTGTCATGGCATTGATTAAGTTTCGTGTAGCCACCAAAGAGGTGGTAACCTCCAAATATAAGCGCACACTCTTCTTGACAAGGGTACTACTCTTGTCGACAGGAACATGCATCACAGTTGAGTTATGTCATATATTGTATAGAACACTCCCACTTATTGTTTGGATCATCCTGGATGCACACGAGAATTAGTCTTCTGGCGATAGCGATTGATGTAATTGATGCCAAGGTTGTGGAAAAATCAGTGTGCGTGGATAGCCTGGGTAGGTTGCCGAACAGAGCTTACAGATCATCGGACGGGTTGGTTCCAGCGACCATTAAGACCCAGGCAGGAGAATCGGCAGAAACAGTGTTTATGACGTATGGACTTGCAGAGATGAGATGTGTTGGCCGGGCGTGATTCTTTGCTGGCAATTGAATATTCTCGTTTGTACATTTGAGTGCTCACAAGCTGCATCAGCGTGTGCAGGTGGTGAGGCGCGTGGGCTTAATCCTGATGAGATCACCATTGCCGATGTGCTAAAGACGAAAGGCTATGCGACCGGCTGCTTCGGTAAGTGGCATCTTGGCGATCAGCCCCAGTTTATGCCCGCCAAACACGGATTTGATCATTACTACGGCATTCCATACTCGAACGACATGTGGCGGTTCCATAAGCTTAATGAAAAGTACAATTTCCCACCCTTGCCGCTGCTGCGAAATGGCGATGTAATTGGAGTGGTGGAAGACGGCGACGACCAGGCAATGCTTTGCAAGCAGTTTACCGATGAAGCAGTGGCGTTCATCCGTAAAAACAAAGATCGCCCATTTTTCGTCTACCTGCCTCATGCCTTTATTCATCATCCTCGCTTCGCTCGTCAGGAATTCATGGAAAAAGCGGAAAACGAAACGGAGGCGCAGATCGAGGAAACGGATTGGAGCACGGGGCAAATCCTGAATACGTTGCGTGATTTGAATCTCGAGGAGAAAACTCTGGTTATATTCACGTCCGACAACGGAGGCTCCAGCGGCACAAGCATGGGGCCTTTGCGAGGCGGTAAGGGCGGGCCGGTTTACGAAGGTCATATGCGCGAACCGACCATTGCCTGGTGGCCCGGCAGAATTCCGGCGGGATCCGTGTGTGACGAGATTACCAGCACGATAGATCTCTTGCCGACGTTCGCAAAACTCGCGGGCGCACAGATGCCGACAGACCGCGTCATCGACGGTAAGGACATATCAGCACTTCTGTTCGCAGAACCGGGCGCTAAATCGCCCCACGATGTGTTCTTCTACAAAGCTATGGGTGTACGATCGGGAAAATGGAAATTCCTGACTAAGGGCAAAGGCGAACTTTACAATCTTGAAGAAGATATTGGTGAAAACAACAATATCGTCTCTCGGCATCCGGACACTGTGAAGCGCCTGCGGAATCTGCTGCAACGGCACGTTGATGATTTGGAAAGGAACAGTCGCCCCGCTGCTTTTGTCGAAAATCCCAAACCTATATTCCCCTTTCCTGAACGATGATGGGCGCAACCGACGTCGAGGAGAAGGAGAATATTATGAATCGAAGGAGTTTTCTAAAAAAAATATGCGTTGCAGCAGCAGGGTTGAGCTGTGTCGGTGGATTCTGTGTAGCCAGGTCCAGACCGTCCAAGCCAAATGTCTTGTTTATCGCCATAGACGACATGAACGACTGGACAACGGTGTTTAACAAGGACAATCCGATCAAGACGCCGAATTTGGAGCGGCTCGCGAGGCGAGGTGTATTCTTTAGCAAAGCCTTTTGTAGCACGCCGGCCTGCAATCCCTCTCGGACAGCGATCATGACAGGCTTGCACGCCACCACATCCGGCGTGTATGGCAATCGCGATCCTTGGCGTAAAATGCTCCCGGATGCTGTGACTCTGCCCCAGTACTTCAAGCGTCATGGCTACGCCACCAAAGGCGCGGGCAAGATCTTCCATCACGGGAGATCCGGCGAATCAGACCCAAAGAATCCAGACTTTCAGGCGTTCTTTCCGAAACTCCCTACGCGGGCGCCGAAGCCGAACTATAACGGCTACCGTACGGGGCCCTTGTCCAGGACTTACTATGATTGGGGCGAACACACCCGGAAGATGATCGATCTCGACATGGTCGAGTGGGTGGAGAATGTGATGGACCAACAGTGGGACAAACCGATGTTTCTGGCGGCCGGCATCTTCAAGCCGCATCTGCCGTTTTATGCTCCTCCGGAGACGTTCAAAAGGTATCCTTTTGACAAAACGAAGCTTCCCCCAATGCCGCCAAACGACCTGGATGACGTCCCGCCGGCAGCGGTAAAGAAGGCTCATACGGAGTCTTTCGTCTATGAGAACACCACTGCGCAACCGCAGAACAGCCCGGGCAATCTCAAGCGAATGGTGCAGTGTTACCAGGCTTCGGCGGATTTCGCAGATCAGATGGTCGGTCGCTTGATCGACAAACTCGACGCCTCAGGCAAAGCGGACAATACAATCATCGTTCTTTGGGCCGACCATGGATATCACCTCGGCGACAAGGAGAGCTGCGTGAAATTCACGCTCTGGGAAAAGGCTAACCACGTCCCGTTTATTATCGTAGCTCCGGGTGTCACTAAACCGGGGACTCGTTGCGACAAGCCGGTCAGTCTGCTCGACATATACCCTACATTGGTGGAACTTGCAGGATTACCTGCCAAGGCAGATAATGACGGCCATAGTCTTGTCCCTTTACTTGAAGATTCGAAACGGAAATGGTCATACATGCCGATAATGACCATGGGCAAGGGCAATCACGCCGTACGCTCAGATCGCTGGCGGTATATCCGTTATGCAGACGGCAGCGAAGAGCTCTACGACCACTCCAATGACCCGTGGGAATGGACGAATCTTGCAGGAAAACCTGAGTACAAAGACATCATCGAACGGCACCGAAAATGTTTGCCCTTAGAGAAATGATGACGATGCGTGCAGTATCCTCCGCCAGTGGAACGAAAGTGACAGAAGAAGAGTATACAATGATACTTTTTCAATAGAGAGGAAGAGATCATGAATCAGCTTACTGGAACTCGCCGCAGTTTCCTGAAATCGCTCGGTTTCGGCGCCGCTGCTCTCGGAGTCGGGGCATTCGAAAGTGCGTTGTCTTCTGCGGTCGGCCCCGTTCTATCGAAGGAAAAGCATCCGGAGAAGAATGGCAAACCGAACTTTGTCATCATATTTACGGATGACCAGGGCTATGGCGACCTCGGCTGTTATGGGTCAGAAACAATCCGCTCGCCGCGACTGGATCAGTTGGCAAGAGAAGGCACGCGCTTCACTGATTTCTATGCCCAGCCGGTCTGCGGGCCCTCTCGCTCGGCCCTCCTAACCGGACGCTATCCCATTCGAAGCCAGGGGTGGTCGATGCCCGAAAGTGAGATCACCTTCGCCGAGCTTCTGAAAACCGTGGGCTATACGACCGGCTGTATCGGCAAATGGGATGTCTCCAACCGTAAGGACATCAAAGGCCGGGTCCCCAATGATCAGGGCTTCGACTATTACTGGGGAACCTTAGGAGCCAACGATGGCGGAGCAGTAAAACTCTATGACAATCGTCAGCCTATAGGCGTCGACCGTGACATGGCCAGCCTCACTAAACGGTACACCGACAAGGGGATCGAATTTCTCAAAGCAAACAAAGACAAGCCATTCTTGCTGTATCTCGCTCATACCATGGCGCACTCCGTGATCGATGCGACCCCTCGGTTCAAGGGCAAATCCAAAGGCGGTCTTTACGCCGATGTGATTGAAGAACTGGATTACCACACGGGCCGTCTGCTCGACGCCATCGACGAACTAGGACTTTGCGAAAACACATTGGTTATATTTGCTACAGACAACGGCCCCTGGAACAACATGCAGGAAATACTGCGAAAAAAACACAAAGGCGCCATTGCCTGGGGTTCATCCGGCCCCCTGAGGGAAGGCAAGGGTTCGACCTGGGAGGGCGGCGTTCGCGTGCCCTGCATTATTCGCTGGCCCAGGCACGTGCCGGTAGGTCGCGTCAGCGATGCCATTTTTTCCACGGTGGACTTCATGCCGACTATCGCCAAGCTGGCCGGGTATGAGGTCCCCAAGGACCGAATCATTGATGGCATGGATCAAACCGCGTTGCTGCTTGGCGAGAGTGAAGAAGGCATGCGAGATCACTTTTGCTACCTCTGCAGGAACGAGATGCATGGCGTGCGCAAGGGAAAATGGAAACTGCTGCTCGCGAACCGCAAGAACTACTACAACTATGTGAAGGATACTGGATCGAATGAGATGGAACTCTATGATCTAAAATCGGACATTGGTGAAAAACGC
>DAOWID010000072.1 GCA_030641115.1 Planctomycetota bacterium
AGCTACTATATCATCGACCATTGCCTTGAGCTGTCGAAAATCCATGACAATACCCAGAGGATCCAACATCTCTGAACTGACATCAGCGGTGACTAACCAGTTATGACGATGCGCACGTTCTCTTGAACCGTCCGGCAAGGCCAATTGATGTGATGCTCGAAAATGTGTTTCGACGCTGACTGTAAACATATCTCGTGTCTCGTGCTTCGCTTCACGATTCGCGCTTCTTAAGGTGTTGCTGCATACGCTTATGAATGCTTTCGGGAATCAAATTTGAGAGGTCGCCACCCAGCGTGGCCACCTCGCGAATCAGGGTCGAGCTGGTAAAACCATACTGCTCACTGGTCATAATAAAGACAGTTTCTATCCCCGCAACAGCCCGGTTGGTCATAGCCAGTTGGAACTCGTACTGGACATCGGTGAGGCTTCGCAGGCCGCGGAGGATAACGTCAGCCTTTTTCTTGGCAGCGTATTCAACCGTCAGGCCGTCAAAGCTCTCTACCGAGACGCCAGCCATCCGTCTTTGGCGGATCAACTCGGCTATCATCTCTACGCGCTCTTCGGGGGTGAAGAGTTGATTCTTGACTGGGCTTTTGCCGACCGCGATGATAAGCTCATCAAAGAGTCTCATCCCGCGGTTTATGACGTCGAGATGCCCGTTTGTGATCGGGTCGAACGAGCCAGGAAAAATCGCTCGTACACATTTTTTGCCCATCATTGCCCCTTTCTTTTGCAGAAGAGAAACAACCATTATACTGGAAATGCCAAGCAGGTCCAATAGTCCTGTTGCTGGGGACAGTGTCCAGTATTCTGGGGGACCGGCTACGTATTCGTAGTCTGTCTGAGGGCTTCCTATCACTTCAGCCACTGGTCGAGCCAGGCCAGGACGGTCTCGTGCCAGAGAATAGAATTGTGGGGCTTTTGGATCCAGTGATTTTCATCGGGAAAGTAAAGCAGTCTGCTTGGGATTCGGAGGCGCTGCAGGGCATTGAATGTGCCCAGACCTTGCGTATCAGCAACGCGAAAATCTAAGGCTCCGTGGATGACCAGCATCGGAGTTCTCCAATTCTTGACGAAGTTTACCGGGTTGTGCTTTTCATAGCCGGCTGGGTTGTCCCAGGGTGTGCCGAGGTGGTCCCATTCGGGGAACCAGAGCTCCTCGGTATCAAAATAGGCCATTCGCTCGTCGATATTGCCATCGTGATTGACCAGGCACTGAAAGCGGTCGGTCCAGTTGCCGGCGATCCAGTTAATCATGTAGCCGCCGAAGGAAGCGCCGAGGGCAGCAACTCTTTCGCCGTCCATCCACGGATACCGCTTTAGTGCGGCGGCCAAGCCTTTCTTGAGGTCTTCGAGTGGCTTGCCACCCCAGTCGCCTCGGATGGAATCACAGAAGGCCTGTCCGTATCCGACCGAGCCGTGGAAATCCACCATCACCGCGGCGTAGCCTGCGCCGGCATAGGCCTGCGGATTCCAGCGATAATGGAAGTTGTTGCCGAAAGAGCCCTGCGGTCCGCCGTGAATCAGAAAGGCCACCGGGCACTTCTTAGCCGGATCAAAATCCACGGGTTTGACGACATAACAGTAGACTATTTCATCGTTCCACCCTTTGAACGAAAACTGCTCATATTCACCCATGCGTACGGAGGCGATTTTGTCGGCGTTGATATTAGTGATTTTGCGTACGTCGTGGCCATCAGGTTTGACTGAGTACAGTTCGACCGGTGAGTGCAGGCTGTTTAAGCCGTAGACGATTTTGTTGCCTGCCACGCCGGGTGAGCTCACACTGCCATACTGCACGAGGGTGCGAACTTTAGCGGTTTTCACATCGATGGCGAATAGGGATTTTTGGCCTATATTGGCTGCTGTCGCGTAGATTGTCTTGCTGTCTGGCGACCAGCAGAACGATGACGGACTGCGGTCCCAATTTTCTGTCAGGACGCGCTGCTTGGCTTCGGGCCCCTGCTTGCGGCTGGCGGGGGCAGGCCAGGGACGCAGGATGACTCGGAAACGGTCAGACTCGTAGCCTGGTCTGGCCATAGCTAAGTAGGCCAGAGTCCTGCCATCGGGCGAAAAGACTGGATGAGTATCCCAGGCTCTATTATCATCGGTTAAACATGTGGGCGGTTCAGAGCCATTGCGCCCAAGGCGGACCAAGTACAGATCGAAATCTGTCGACCAGGCTTCTTCGCTGCCCACATTCCGGGCGGCAAAAATAATGCCTTTGCCGTTTGGGATAAATGTGATTTCATCCGGTCCGCCGAAGGGTTTGGAGGGGGTGTCGGCGTCCATGCCGGGCATAACGTCTATTGCATCGCCTCCGGCGGCGGGCATCACGAACAGATGTGAGCGTCGGCTCCGCCCCAGCGGATCTCCGCCATCTTTCCAGGTGTCCCAATGCCGAACAAATATGCGGTCGTAGATTCGTCCACTGGCTTTTCTCTGCTTGATTTCGTCGAGTCTGTCTTTTGTGCACGCCGCTGAATTGCAATCCGGGAAGACCTCCATGGTAAAGGCGATGTGCTTTCCATCGGGCGAGACGACCAGGTTGGCGACGTCAAGCGGCTCATCGGTAACTTGTACGGCTTCGCCGCCGTCGATTCTTATTCGCCAAACCTGTGAAGGCTGGGATCGGCTGGACACAAAGAAGATGGACTTGCTGTCGGGAGCCCAGCGAGGATTTAAGTCTGCTTCCGGATGGGATGTAAGCCGGCGAAGGTCTGTGCCGTCCGTGCGAACCAGCCAAAGATCGGTTCGTCCAAGGTCCGCTTCAAGATCGGTTTCTCGCACAACGAAGACAATCCAGTTGCCGTCCGGCGAGACCTGTGGGTCAGAGATGCGCTCCATCGCGAGCATATCGTGAACAGAAAACGGATGAGGCGCCGTAGAGGTTGGCGACTCACTTCTAACGGGGCACACACACAGCAGAAGCAGTAAAGGGATCGTACGCATAATCTTCTCCTTGTTGTCAAGTTGGTGCGAAGATTTTTATGCTGGCTGTTCTTGTTCTTCTATTTGGGTCTTCTCGTTTTGGCTCATTGGAGGCTCTGACTTCTGGGCGCTTGAGGGAGTCTGGGAGAGGCTAATTGGGAAGTTGAGCCAGAAGGTTGAGCCTTTGTCCTTCTCGCTTTCCAGGCTGATATCACCTGCGAGCATAACAGCTAATTCCTTGCTGATAGCAAGCCCCAGGCCACTGCCAGGTGATTCTCGGGTCAGAGAGCTGTCAGCCTGCCGGAATTTTTCAAATATTCTTTCTCTGTCGGCCTCGGCGATGCCGGAGCCGGTGTCGGTTACCGCGATCCGAACCATGTTGTCGTCGAGCAGATTGGCCCGAATTTCAATTCTGCCTCGCTGCGGCGTGAATTTTACAGCGTTGCTTAGAAAATTGTACAGTATTTGTTGAACCTTGCCGGCATCTGTCATTAGAGGGGGGATCTCGGGATCGACCTGCAGTTTGACTTTGATCTTCTTTTTCTTTGTCAGCAACGAGAAAGATGCCACTGCCGCTTTGCAGAGCTCGTCCGCGGTGGTTTTTTCTATGTGCAGTTGGATTTTCTGTGCTTCAGCTTTTGCCAGGTCGAGCAGGTCATTGATCATGTTCAGGAGTCTATTTCCGCTGGTGATAATATTTTCTGCATACCTTTGCCCCTTGTCTTTCTTCAACAGGGCAGGTTTTTCGCGCAAGACTTGTGCAAAGCCGAGTATGGCATTGAGCGGTGTTCTGAACTCATGGGAGATATTGGCCAAGAATTCGCTCTTGACTTTATTGGCCTTAAACAGTTCGATATTTCGCTCGGAAAGCTCTGCTATTTTAACGTCGAGCTGTTTGTTTGCCTGCCGCAGCTTTTCCTGAGCCACCTGCAGCCCATCCAACATGTGATTGAACGCGTCGGCGAGCTTTTCATATTCGTCTCCGGTTTCTATTGCACTTCTTATATCGAGATTTCCTTCTGCGACATTGTTTGCAATTGCCCGTAGTTGGCGGATTGGCCGAAGGATTACTCGCTGCGTTATCCAATAGAATGCGACTATTGCTCCGGTCCCTGCTATTAGCCCGGCCACACCGATCCAGACCGTATTCAAAAGGGTCATTTTGCTTTTCTGGCCAACGGGTCGTTGGATGACCACCAACCCTATCTCATTTCGCGGGAAAGCTCTGGCCGAACCTTCCGGATTGTGGCAGCTTTTACAGTTATCAGTTGCCTTGAAGATTCTTACGTAACTGCTATGCAGGACGCCGTCTTTTTTCTCAAAAACGATATTGTCGTTTCTGCTCTCGTCGGCTCTAAGAGTTTCAATCATCTCTTTCTGTTTTTCGGTTACTTGGTGGAGCTGTTCTTGGGACGCTGCTTCGCGAGAACCTTCTGTTTTCTGTGTGAAAGGAATCCAGCGTATTTCAGGGTCGTTTGTGTCCAGAACGGCCCCCGCATTGTCTAATGGGGCAAGGGCCATTTGGCTTGGCGTTCCACTGGGTGCCTCGCTGGGGTCTTTGAGCTGAAAGTGATTCCTAAATAGTAGGGTTTCGGCTTTGGCTCGCTCGGTGTCAAGGTAATCCTTTTTTGTAAGCTGGCCCATCCAGATGTAAGGCAGCAGGAGTGCAATCACTAATGTAAAGATCACGGCCACTCCGAACATCAACTGGCATTTTTTTGCCAGCGAAAGAGGTGATAACCGCAAGAGCACGAGAATCCTGTGATAGATATTATGTACGTACTTTCGCATCGGACCATCCTCCCCAGCTTACTACTTTTCCTCGTTGGATTTCTGCTCGATGGCGCGCAGGTGTTTCTGGGTTCGCAGGTTGAGATCTTCGAGCTGTTTGGCGTCCACTTCGCTCGGCGCATCAGTCAGAAGGCACTGACCACGCTGAGTTTTCGGGAATGCAATGACATCTCTGATATTGTCCGTGCCGGTGAGCATCATGATTAGTCGGTCAAGGCCAATCGCTATTCCGCCGTGCGGTGGTGCACCGTATTCTAAGGCTCTTAGAAAGAAGCCGAACTGTTGCTGTGCCTGCTGCTTTGATATATTGAGCAGATCAAATATCTTCCGCTGAACCTTTGGGTCATGGATACGAATGCTGCCACCGCCAATCTCGCAGCCGTTGACGACGATGTCGTAGGCCTGGGAACAAACATTGGCTGGGTCGGTTTCGAGCTTGTCCAAATCCTCCTGCACGGGAGCAGTGAACGGATGATGAAGTGAATCGTAGCGTTTTTCGTCTTCGTTCCATTCGAACAATGGAAAGCCAACCACCCATACAAACTCGAAATTCTTCTCATCGTAGAGCCTCAAGTCTTTGGCGAGCTTGCACCGCAGGGGGGCCAGAGCCTTGTTGGCAATTTGTTCCTTGTCGGCAACGAATAAAAGCATGTCGTCATTTTCTGCCTCAAAACGTTCGACTATTTGCCGTTGCAGCTCGGGGCTGAAGAACTTGGCAGAACCACCGGACAATTCCATGTCCCTCGTCCCTCGTCCCTCGTGACTCGTCGGACGATGGACGTCGGACGATGGACGAACTTTGGTCCAGGCCAGTCCTTTGGCGCCATAGTCAGCTACGAAGTTGGTGAGTGTCTTTTCGATATCGCTTCTGGAGTATTTTTCGCTAGGTGCACAGAGGCCCTTCACAACCCCGCCCTTTTCAAGGGTTGACGTAAATACCCTGAATGTGCTTTGTTTTGCGATATCGGATATATCTTTTAGTCTCATATCGAAGCGCAGATCCGGCCTGTCGGTGCCGTAGTTTGCCATAGCGTCTTTATAAGTCATCCGTGGCATCGGCGCTGTCACATCTACATTCAGTATCTGCTTCCAGATTTTTGCTATGAGGTTTTCGTGAACGCCTATAACGTCATTGCTGTCAACGAAGCTCATCTCAACATCGATCTGTGTGAATTCGGCTTGTCGGTCGGCCCGTGGGTCTTCATCACGAAAACAACGCACTATCTGGAAGTACTTGTCGACGCCGCTAATCATCAGAATTTGCTTAAAGAGCTGTGGGGACTGTGGCAGTGCGTAGAAACAATTCTTGTGCAGCCGGCTGGGCACGAGGAAATCTCTTGCGCCTTCGGGCGTGCTTTTGGCCAGCATTGGTGTTTCGACCTCCCAGAAGCTTAGCCGGTCGAAATAGTCGCGGACGATCTTAGTGGCCCGGTGGCGTATATGGAGCTTGCGTTGCATTTCAGGGCGACGCAGATCAATGTATCGACTTGCAAGCCTTAGTTCCTCGTTGGTTTTATCAGCACTATCAATTTCAAAGGGTGGTGTCTTGGAGACATTGAGGATTTCCAGTTGCTCTACGGAAACTTCAATTTGTCCGGTTGGCAGCTTCGGGTTTTCCATGCCCTCGCTTCTGGGCTGGACGGTGCCTTTGGCTGCTATTACCCATTCGCAGCGAAGCGTCCTTGCAACTTTGTGGATCTGGGGTTGGCTTTCGGGATTGAAAACTAATTGGGTCAGGCCTTCTCTGTCGCGCAGGTCGATAAATACCAGGTTGCCATGGTCGCGATAGGACCGGACCCAGCCAGCCAGAGTAACCTTTTTGCCGGCATCGCTCAACCGAAGCTGACCGCAAGTATATGTTCTTTTAAGCATCGCAAAAATCTCTCTAAAACTCTTGCCTATTCACATAAGTTAGTGCAACTTTTGGATCCCGTCATTCCAGGCTTGACCCGGAATCCAGAGGATATCAGGCCTGGATTCCCGCTTTCGCGGGAATGACAACAAGTGACACTTTCTTCTTAGAAACGCCACTAGGATAGTCGAATAGCGCTGTCTCGTCAATGAAAAGAACCGTGGCTGCGTGAGCGGTCAGTTACAGGTGTATGCAGGACTGCGAGCAAATCAGAATCCTGGCTTTACTTTGCCTAATGTCTTATGAGGCTTGGCGACTTACTTTATGTAATAGCCGGAGACTCGCCATTTGCCGTCGTCATCCAGCATAGGGGTTACTGTCTCGACGGCAGATTCTTTGTTCTCGAAGCTCGTGTTGTACTGGATTATCACATATTGGCCGTCCGGCGCTCCCGGAGCTGATGTTGTGTAGCGCGTGGATTTTAGCTCTCTGGAGACCAATTTACCCAGAGGTTGTCTGGCCCCTTGCATTGACCTTTGCCAGTCGTCTTTGGTCACGAGATTTCTGACGTACAATGCAGCTTCCTGCTGGCTTTGGTCATATTTTTCAGCGTCTATTAGTTCGAGCCAGGCTTTTGCAGATTCTTTGGCCGCTTTCTCAGCCTCGGGGTTGGTCTGGGGCTCCGGTATCGGCTTGGCTTGCGGTTCTGCAGTTGCTTTTGCTTGTGGCTCTGCGGGCGGTTTTTTGCTCTTGCAACCACTCGATATCACAAGCGATGCCGCCGCAATTAACAGCAATGCTGAAATTATGTTCCTCATGCTCCAGCCCTTTCATTGAAATGTTGATTTGCCTTGGTTTGTGCTGGCTGGCATTTCTTACTGCCGGGTTCAATAATAGACACGCACAAAAAGGCAAAGACTCTCAACTGTTTTCAAAATGTAAACACAGCCAAATTACTTCTCTGTTTTACAGCAAAGCTGTGCTGAAATAGCGTTCTGCTCGGTCCGGTAGGACGGTTGTGATATTGCCGTCGATGGTTTTTGATAGGTGTCTTGCGGCCCACACGTTGGCGCCGGAGCTGATGCCGACCAGAAGCCCGTAGTCTCTGCCTAATTGCCGGGTGGTCTCTATCGCATCGTCGTCGGAGACCTCTACAACATCGTCGACCAGCGACACATCGAGTACATCGGGGATAAACCCGTCGCCTATGCC
>DAOWID010000003.1 GCA_030641115.1 Planctomycetota bacterium
ATTGCAGGTTAGGCATACTTTGACAAGAAAAAAAAGTTTCTTGATTTTTTCTTGTTAAGCCGTAAGTTGTTCTTTAACAAATAGTTAAGCGATTATTTAAGAAAATCAAAAAGAGGATTTTCTTAAATAATATATGCCTAACCTGCAATTTTGCAGAAGCCTTATTGATCATTGAAAAAGGATTGCTTCGCCGGCAATGATAAGCGGAGCAATACGATCGAATGTCGGAGAGGATTTATGGCTGAAAGAGTGGCGATAATACTGGCAGCCGGGGTCAGCAGCAGGATGAATACTCTACTGCCCAAGGTGCTGCATGAGGTGTGCGGTCGGCCTATGCTGGCCTATGTTCTGGACGCCTGTCGCATGGTCGGAGTTGAGAAGCTATATGCGGTGGTTGGCTTTGGAGCCGACCAGGTCAGCCAGCGTTTTGCCGACGTGGAGGATATAGTGTGGGTCAAACAAGACGAGCAGCGGGGGACAGGCCACGCGGTTTTGTGCTGTAAGGAGCATTTAGAGGATTTTGCGGGCGAGACGTTGGTGGTTTGTGGTGATGGGCCTTTGATTCGGGCCGAAACACTGAAAATACTGACTGAAAAGCACAAGGCGGAGCAGGCGGCTGTGACGCTGGCGACAGCGGTGCTGGATGACCCGACCGGGTACGGGCGGATAATCCGGGATGTGTACGGCAATATCCAGGGTATCGTTGAAGACAGCGACTGCAATAGAGAGCAGCTGGCTATCAAAGAGATCAACCCCAGCTATTACCTTTTCAATAACAAGGTTCTTCTTGAAGCGGTTGAGAAAGTCAAGCCGGATAATGTCAAAGGGGAATATTATCTGACTGATGTGCTGTCCCTGATCCTTGCGACAGGCCATAAGGTTGTGGCGGTGACGGCGGTGCAGTCCGAGGAGGCGATAGGTATCAACAGTAGGGCTCAGCTTAGCGCAGCGAGCAAGATTATGCAGCGGCGGATCCAGCAGAAGTTGATGGAGAACGGCGTGACGATAGTGGACCCTGATAATACGTGGATTGATGCCAGGGCGGAAATCGGTCAGGATACGGTGGTTGAGCCATTCACATATATTCACGGCGAGGTTAAGATAGGCAAGGATTGTCGAATTGGGCCATTTGCCTATTTGAGGAGCGGCACCGTATTGAAAAATGATGTTGTACTTGGGGTTTTTGCGGAAGTTAAAAATTCGACCTTGGCCGACGGCGTTCGGTCGCGGCACCACAGCTATATCGGTGATGCGACTGTGGGGCGTAATGTGAATGTGGGGGCCGGTTCGATTACGGCTAATTTTGATGGCGAGAAGGTGAACCGGACAATTGTAGGCAATGATTGCTACCTCGGCTCGGGTTCGATACTGATAGCGCCTCTTGAGTTGAAGGATGGCTCGCACGTGGGGCCGGGCACAGTCGTTTCGCAAGAAAGCGTAGATCAACTTGGGCAGAAAGACCAGTAAGAGGTAAGAAGCGAAAAGGAAAGGGGACAAAATTGGCCACAGAGAGTCAAAAGGCTGAAATAAAGGTTTTGGATGACAACTTGAAGATATTCTCCGGCAGCAGTAATGCAGCACTGGCCGATGCGGTTTGTGAGTATTTGGGCATTGAGGTCGGGCATGCAAGGATCGAGAGGTTTCCGGATGGAGAGAGATTCATCAGGGTGGAAGATGACGTTCGCGGGAGGGATTGCTTTGTTATGCAGTCGACCTGTAAGCCTGTTGATGAGCACTTGGTGGGGTTGCTGATTTACCTTGACTGTTTGCGACGGGCCAGCGCCAGGCGTATCACCGCGGTCATTCCTTACTTTGGATACGCTCGGCAGGATAGAAAAGACGAAGGTCGAGTGCCGATTACCGCCAAGCTGGTGGCGAATCTTATTGTTACCGCCGGTGCGGATAGAGTCTTGGCTGTAGACCTGCACGCACCACAATTGCAGGGTTTCTTCGACATACCGGTTGATCATTTGACAGGTGAGCTGGTATTGAGCAGGTATTTTCGAGATAAGCAGATAGCTAATTTGGCGGTAGTTTCGCCGGATGTAGGCAATATGAAGACGGCAGCTATGTACGCGGCGCACCTTGGCGGCGAATTGGCGATTGTGCACAAGAAGCGGGTCAGCGGTAGCGAAGTGGAAGCTAGTGAGATAATCGGCGACGTGCAAGGCAGAAATGTTCTGATGTGCGATGACATTATTGCCACCGCCGGGACGATCTGTAGTGCGGCTAAGCTGGTTGAGCGGCTTGGTGCTGAGAAGATATATGTAGGCGCCACGCACGGTGTCTTCGCAGCCGAGGCGTTGGAACGGCTGGCCGACGCGCCAATCGATGAAATAGTAGTTACCGACACGATACCACTGAGCGATGAAGCGAAAAAGGTCAAGAATATTAAGGTCTTGAGCGCGGCGGATATGTTGGGCGAGGCGATCAGGAGAATTCATAAAGACGAGTCTGTTAGCAGCTTGTTCAATGGTTCAGATTGAAGTGAGCAGATTATGGAAAAAGCGTTGCGTTTGAAGGTGGATACTCGGAAACAAGTCGGCTCAAAAGCTGCGGTGAAGGTGCGTCAGCAAGGCCGAGTACCGGCTATTCTGTATGGCCATAAGCAGGAGCCGGTGGCTATTTCATTAGATGCGCATGATTTTGTCGAGGGGTTGCATCACGGACATCGGCTGGTGGATTTGCAGATCGGTAAGAAGCTGCAGAAGGCCATTGTCAAAGACCTGCAATATGACTACTTGGGCAAAGACGTCATTCATGCGGACTTAGTGAGAGTTGATGTAACCGAGACAGTCAGGGTAACGGTTCCTATCGAACTGAGAGGGACAGCCAGGGGTGCGGAACATGGCGGTATCGTTGAGGAGCATGTAGACCATGTGGAGGTTGAGTGCAAGGTAACTGATATTCCCGAATCTATCGTTGTCGGCGTGAAGCACATCGAGGTTGGTGGTGTGTTGCATGCCCGTGATATTGAGCTTCCGGAAGGAGTTAAGCTGGTAAGTGATCCGGAGACGCTAATAATTACGTGTAGTCTGGTTGCTGCTGCCAAGACCACCGAGGAGCTCGAAGAAGAGGTGCCAGTTGCTCCTGAAGTCATTGGCGAGGCTAAAGAGGCTGAAGGAGAGGCCCCGCAAGAGCAGAGCGAGTAATGCCCTGCTATTGTGTTACATACGACTTGAGGAATTGTCATTCCGCACTTGATGCGGAATCCAGACGGTTCGATGGCTCTGGATTCCTGCTTCCGCAGGAATGACAATCATCAATTGAGTTGTGACAGAGCACGAATGGACGAGAATAGATGCAATGGTCGGGACTAAGATGGTTGTCGGCTTGGGGAATCCGGGCAGGCAGTATGTTGGTACGCGGCACAACACGGGGTTCAGAGTGATCGACGCACTGGCCGAGACGCTGGGCATAGAGGTGCGAAAGAGGAAATTTGGCGCCCGTTTTGGATCGGGCGAGTTAGCAGATAAAAAGTTAATATTGCTGAAGCCGTGGCAGTTTATGAACCGAAGTGGCCAAGCTGTTGCCACGGCGTTGGGTTTTTACAAGCTTGGGGCCAACGATTTGCTGGTCGCAACAGACGATATGGCTCTTGAGCCGGGCAGGATTCGCATCAGGGCGAAGGGTTCGGCCGGCGGCCATAATGGTCTTGCCGATATTATAGAGAAACTCGGCACAAATCAGTTTGCTCGTTTGCGGGTTGGCATTGGCCAAAGCCAGGACGAATGGACAGTGGATTATGTTCTTGATAGACCGACGGAATCAGAGAAGCCTCTGCTGGATGCGGCGATTGCCACGGCACGAGACGCTGTGCTCTGCTGGATTGAATCGGGTATAGATGAAGCGATGAATGAGTTTAATATGAATGGGAGGTAGTTTGCTTTGGAAACTGTTATGAATAAACTATATGAGGCGATGTTTCTTGTTGATTCATCTCTGGCGGCACAGGACTGGGACGGAATTCTTGGTACTATCGAAGGCATACTAAAAAAAGCTGAGGCTGAGATTGTTGTGCTGAAAAAATGGGGCGACAAGAGACTTGCATACGAGATTAACCACAAGGCCAGAGGAACGTATATCCTGTGTTACTTTAGGGCCGATGGCGGCAGGATAGGGGACATCGAAAGAGATGTTCGGCTCTCAGAGCGAATTATGCGTGTTTTGATTCTGAGTACCGAAGGGCGAGCACCTCGATATATAGAAAAGGATACTGTTGAGGCTCCTGCGGAAGATCGTAAGGCCGAGGCGGCACAGGCGGCTGAAGATATCGAAAAGGATACTGTTGAGACTCCTGCGGAAGATCGTAAGGCCGAGACGGCACAGGCGGCTGAAGAAATCGGAAAGGATACTGTTGAGGCTCCTTCGGAAGATCGTAAGGCCGAGGCGGCACAGGCGGCTGAAGATATCGAAAAGGATACTGTTGAGACTCCTGCGGAAGATCGTAAGGCCGAGACGGCACCGGAGCCC
>DAOWID010000005.1 GCA_030641115.1 Planctomycetota bacterium
CATCGTCATTAACCATCAGGAAAGACCCATTATCTTAGAGAAACACTAATGAAGCAAATCTCAACAAACCAAAATACAACGCACTATTTATCAACGACTCTCGACCGGAAACGTTTTAACAGTACGATTGGTTTGACTTATTTCAGGTATTCAGAAATAGTCATCTGATAATGGTTCGCACCTTTAATCGGACAGGCAACTTTGTAGTCAGAAGTCTGCCCTCGAACTAGCTTGATCGTTTGCCAGTTGGTGCGATAGACAGCAGATCCTGAAGCAGCGCCACTCGGCTGAATCGGTCTATTGTAAAATGCGGTTTGAACAGAAAGCTGAACATCTGGACCTTTTGTGTCCCAGAAATGCTGACCACCGCGATTTCGCAACCCAACCGTCAATACAGGATATCCAGCTTCATTTTGACTGATCTGCTCATACGTAATCTCAATATAGTCTCGAATTGAACGAGTCCCAAAAAGCGAGTAACGATCAGGACGCACAAACACGATTCTGCCCTCACTCTGCAACTCCTCAGCGGGCGTCCTGCGAGCATCATACGTAGTTTTACAGCCCAAAAAGGCAAGCAAAACAAGAACGACAATTACATATCTGTATGGTAAAGTATGCATAAATTTCACCCTGAATCTTTCTAATATAATTATCAGATCAGACGTTACCTGTATAAAACAGAACGAGACGTTACGCGCTTTACTTCATAACCATACTCCCAGAGCATTTCATTGCTAACAGGATCAATAAGATAAAGACTGACCAGAACATAATCTGATCGTTGTCCCGCCCTCGCTCTCGACAACGAAGCGATATCACCCGTCAAAATGTAATTTGCACGCTCTTGCCCCGACTTGATCTGTTCTTCAAGATTGACAACCTTTTCCAAAACAGCCATGTCTTCATTGTTTACGAGCATGACATTAAACTTCTTCGTAAGATTCGGGCTATTCCACAAAGCAGGATCAATCAATTTGTACGTAATATTCGGTCCTACCTTGATGCGTCTGCGGATTGATCCATCAAGATTAATCTGAGTGCCGTAAACCGTGCTTCCCGGTGAATAATTAGGATCAGCATACCATTTGTTTGGATTTTCCTGCGCCCATTTCAAATCCTCAACGGTGTTTGCGACACCTTCACGTTTTATACTCTCAACGAAAAACTCTCCGGTCAACGTGTAGTCAACCTGTGCATCAGAACCAGCTTTGGCGAAAAGCACTTTCGCCCCTGCATGATCCTTAATTTTTGTCCTCAGGAGCGAGGCAAAACTGTCCGCATTCATATTAAACAAGTTTGTATTGGCTACGGGCACGACCGCTAATCGTACAGGTTTCTCCGAGTTCTGTACAAGATCAGACGAGGCGATAAAACTTGCGACGTCATCAATCGCCTTCTGCACACGTGTCTGTTCTCGTTCCTTAAGGATTCTCGTTCTGGCGGCCTGCCCGCTGCCCTGAGCAAAGAAACGAACCTGCCCCTGTGAATATTTATTCAATTCAAGACGCAAACGTCGTAATAACAGGTTGGTATCAATCATATACCGTGTTGAATTCCTGATCTTTTCTGTAGCGATACGTACTGTATCGGGACTTTCGCTGACTTCCGGCAAAGTCAGCAGTTCTGTACACATCTGCTGAGCGATGGTGCGTATATCACTGCTATCAATAAAACTGCCGCCAATCTCATCGTCCTGATCAGGAGCCAGTACTCTTGTGTGACTCGGCGTCGTATCGACAGGAGTAGCACAACCACCAAGCATAATTGAACCCACCGAAACACATAACACCACAAACATCTTTGTTTTCATAGCAACTTTCAATAATAACAATTTATTGAACATTTCGGATTTCCTTTAACATATCTGTTAATCTGTTGACCATCTTTCTTGTGCTTGATTTATCCCTTTTATGTATGCTGAGATTTCTCATTTATGCTCACTCAGTTACTCCATACACTCTCACTTCTGTTAGAATATGAAGTTTCTATTAGAAACACAAGTTTTTTTGTTTTTTTTTAGCTACTCCTCAAGACTTTTTTTGGCTTTTCCTGATAAAATAACCGCAAAATCGAGACTATAGTAGCTTTACGGAGTGGATAATATGTAAGCTCTTGGAATACAATGACTTATACAACATTCAACTTAGCTAATAGCACTTTCAGGGTTCCTGTTCCAGCGGTTGCAAACATCAAACTTGGGTTTTTGACACGATTCGGCTGCAACCAACAGATGCTCACCAAGCAGCATACTCTGTAATCTTGCTACAGTCTGATCTTGTGCAGACAGAGACGATGTGAACTCTTCTGTCGCGAAATGCGACGCGCGGTTAGCGGGTCATCGAGCACGCAGTTTGTGTGGCTCTGTTTGCAGGCTGCCCAGTAGGTACTTCTTCGCTACTACATCCCAGCTCATGTTTTTCGCAAGCTCGTAACCTGTTTGGATCATGCTCTCAATTTCGGATTCATTCTTCGGCAGCCGTGCGATGATTTCTCTTGCGACTCTTTCGCTCTCGTTTGCCTCTATCCGGTCGCGCACCGACTCGCCGATCTGCAGCAAATCCTCGATGTCGGCACGGTCAGAGTCGGCCAAGCGGGTATAGTCGGCGACAATAGCGTTCTTCACATCTTCCGAGCCGCTTACGTCCCGCAAAAGACCTCCACATCCACAGATGCTGCTGAACACGCATATCCCGCCGAAAGTCAACGGCTCAAGCTGTGCGATGCCGAACGGCTCATAAATGCTTTGGCCAAATTCGACATCCGTTCCCTTGCGGATGTCCAGAAACTCCATATCTTCCGGCGTCCTCTTGCCGCAATTCCTTCGGCGGAAGCCGAACTGGTTGATAAAGATGATCTTTATATTGCGGCTTCGCGCATTGAATTCCTGCACTTGTGTATAGAGGTTTGCCTCACCGCCGGATAGATCGGGCCAGCCTTCGCGGTGAGCCACAGGCCAATTGTATGATGATTCCATGTTGTAGGCATCCTGGCTCGGTCGCTGCATCACCTCGGTGGACAGCAAAAACAAAACTGCCGTTTTGCCCTGCGCTCTAAACTCCTTTTCTATCGTGTAGAGCACACGCATGTCGCGCCACAACCCTTTACTTCGTACGAGTCTTGTGACATGCGTGAATATGAAATCCGGCTTATAGCCCAACAAGTTTTCACAGTACAGTTGCAGTTTTGCTTTTGACGCGAACTTGTCCGCAACGCTGATCCGATGTGCTGGTATACCGTTGTAGACTATATTGATGTCTGCAGTTTCAAATTCCGGTGCCAGAAACCGCAATTCATCTACGACATAATCGCCTACTGCACAGATGACATCGCAGTATTTTGAAGCCTCTACGAGAGCGTGCTTGAAATAGGAGCTCTGGTCGCCGAACACTTCGTTGACGTAGAGTCCGTCTTGGTGAGCCCGTTTGATGACATTATAGAACATTGTATCCTTGCCTGGATACTCTTCCACGATGCGGCGCATTGTAGCCACTTCGTGCGCGTAGAAGACCGTTCTAAAATCGCAACAAGGCTCAAGAATCGCCGCCAGTGCTGTCGGCATTCCCATAAATTCATGAGAAATGACGGCTGTCGAATCGTTGGCTGCACCAAGTGCTTTCAGCAGGGCAATCGCGACCGGTGCCAGCCTGATATATTGTTCATACTCCCAGATGTGTTCGTATAAATGGCTGCGGATACCGAATTCCTCGAACAGCCGTCTTTTGAATTCGTTGATCGCACCGTTACCTATGGACCTTACATCGATCAGCAGCACCTCGGGCGAGCTTTTTATGCCTGTGTGCTCGTTAACAAATGTTCGTCTGCCGTAGACGATACCTACGTTGTAGTAACTCTCGAGCTTACGAAAGGCCGGAGCATACCCCGGGGCGATAAGTCCATCAACAGATGAATATAGGACTTCACCATTCTCACCAAGCCGATCTAATACGGAGCCTTCAGTGGTGAAAAGCGGGCCGACAATGATTGATCGGCCGACGGCATCAAGATAAGATTTGCAGGTGAACAGCCCTTGTAGGACAGCACCTATGCCGCCGATCTTTCCTATTGTCTCATGCGTGACATGAACGACTGTCATTCCATTAGCCATGCTCAGTTTCCCTCCAAGTTGTAATACGTTGTTCAATCAAGCTGTTAAACCGTTTCTCTATAAAATATAAGAAACAGTCTCATCAGAGCCAAATTGAGATGGTAGGCGTGGCCTGCTATTTCTGTAGTCCGAAAGAATCCCGACCCATTTGACTATGAAGGGTATTTTATAGGCCCTCACGAATAACATTGCGCAGGGAGATTGCGGTCGTACGAATCAGATGGGTGCTTGTATGTTAGCTTATTCGCGTCCGTAGATTTCTTATCAGACCCGAAAGCACCTGCGGAGGGATGTCAGCTAATTCCGGCTCAGGTATTTCACTGAGTGCTATTCTGTCGAGAATCTTCACCGCCTGAGGGCCGTGCGGTGTGATCAAGTCCGCAGTTATTCGAGCTTCGTCCAATTCTCCGTTAGCCATTTGCCGCAGATAGACAATTATGTTTTTTGTCAGTTCCTTATCGCTTATCCTGGATGTTGAATCGCCGAAGTCAGTCGCTCCCTCAGGGACTTCTCTTTCAAGCAGTATATCTTGTGTAAGCTGATGCGTTTCAGCCATCAGTCGCTCTTTTCTTTCTTCTTCGCTCTCATCTACCGGGGCAAGGCTCAGCTCTTCATCAGCACGGGGGGCCGGGACATATATTTTGTTATGGCAGGCCGGGCACTTCGCCCACTTGCCGCCAGCACTGTCTTGCGCCTCTACCTTTTTGCCGCAATGGTCACAGTGAAATACTATTGCCATTTTATTACCTCTTGACTTTGTCTTCTGTCGTCTGTCCTCTGTTGTCTGCCTCATATTCCGCGACTATCTCCGCGGTTATTCCGCCACGCGGCCTGAATCGGGACGTAACCTTCATCCAGTGTGGCTTACAGGCACCGCACAGGTCGTCCAATATATCATTTGTCAGGGCCTCATAGAATATACCCTTATCACGATAGCTCTGCATGTAGAATTTCAAGCTCTTTAGCTCGATGCATGATTTGTCGGGACAGTATTCGATGACGATCTCGCCGAAATCCGGCTGACCCGTTCGAGGACAGACGCTCGTAAATTCAGGGCAATTGATCGTTATGCAATAGTCTCGCTCGCGGCGAGGGTTGTCGAACAGCTCTAATTTTATCCGTTCAGCCATCGCTTGGCCCTCATTGTGTATCCTACCACATCAATATAATCCATGTGCGCATTCAGGACAAGCAATAATCAATGGGACAGGCAACAAAAAAAGCTGCTCGCCAGGGTATCCACGAAACTCGCTTTCTGTCGTTTTTTGACAGTCTTAGGTAAAAACAGTAGAATGCCCGCTGTCGGCAAAAGTTCTTGACGATTGAATTTTCTTATGAAGGAACGAGTTGAGAAAGGCAGGGTATTAGATGAGATCTGACATCACATTTATGAACAGGCGCCAATTCTTAACCGCTCTGGCTGCTGCCGCAGCCGCTGGGACTTTGCGCTCGTGTGTCTTTGCTGCTGAATCCTCAACAGCGGCGCCTAAGCCCAATTTTGTCTTCATTTTTGCCGATGACCTCGGCTGGGGCGACTTGGGCTGCTACGGAAACCAGCAGATCAAAACACCTAATTTGGATCAGCTCGCCAAAAACGGCGTACTGTTTACGCAATTCTATGTTAATGGCTCGGTCTGCTCACCCTCGCGAGCTGCCTTTATGACTGGCCATTTCCCCGCATGCCACCGCGTTCATGGTCACTTTGCAACTCACAAACAGAACAAGGCGCGTGCCATGCCCGACTGGCTTGACCCAAAAGTCCATACGGTAACAAGACTGCTGAGAGGTGCGGGCTATACCACCGGGCATTTCGGCAAATGGCACCTGGGCTCCGGCGAGGGTGCTCCGACCCCGGGTGACTATGGCATCGATGAACATCGCACCAGGTCTTCTTCCGGCCCACAGCTCGAAGGCACGAGCGATCCATATTTCAGAGCCAAGTCCACAGCCCAGATTGTTGACAGAACGATCAGCTTCATCGAGAAGAACCGTGACAAGCCCTTCTATGTAAACGTATGGACTCTTGTGCCGCATGCCACCCTCCATCCTACTGACGAGCAGATGAAGTCTTACGAACGATACGCCCCCAGAGGTGTCCCCTACAAGGGCGCCAAGCAAATTTACTATGCCTCCGTCACGGACCTGGACACGCAAATCGGTCGGCTGATTAGCAGAATTGACGAACTTGGCTTAGCCGACAACACGATTATTGCTTTTTCCAGTGACAATGGCCCCGAGGATTTCGACATCCGAAACGCAGTTCACAGCGGCATTGGCAGTACGGGACCATTTCGAGGACGAAAGCGAAGTCTGTACGAAGGCGGTATTCGTATGCCTTTCATAGTTCGTTGGCCCAATCACGCACCCGCCGGCAAGGTGGATGACACGACCGTTATCGCGGGCGTTGATTGGCTTCCGACAGTCTGTAGTTTGGCTGGCGTCAAGTTACCCGACAACCTGAATCCTGACGGGCAAGATATGTCACCTGTATTTGTGGGCAAACCCACACAGCGCACCAGACCCTTGATGTGGCAGTGGCGTTTCAGGGTCTTCGGGGACATGACCAATAAGTGCCCAATGCTCGCTGTTCGTGACGGCAAATGGAAGCTGTTGATGGATCCTGATCGCAGCCGCATTGAATTGTACGATATTGCCGCCGATCCAACCGAGCTGGACAATATCGCTGACCAGCATCCTCAGATAGTGCGGAAGCTTTCAGCGCAGTTGCTGAGATGGCAGGCAACTTTGCCACCCGGGCCCGTTGAGAAGGTGGCCGGTTCTAATGCCTATCCTTGGCCGCAAGGGCGGTAGGGGGGCATGATGCCAGATTGGGCAAATCGCAGATATAAACCTTGGTGGAGAACAACCCGTGGCAGAAAAAAGAGCAGTTGTTCTGCTGAGCGGCGGCCTTGATTCGGCAACAACTTTGGCCATCGCACGCAACGAGGCCTTTCAATGCTATGCTTTGACTTGCCTCTACGGCCAACGGCATGAACTGGAAGTCGAGGCCGCAAAGAAAGTGGCGCAAGCTCTGGGAGTTGTTGAGCATCGCGTAGTCGATATTGACTTGGGTGCCTTTGGCGGCTCAGCTCTAACAGATTCAGCCGTCGACGTCCCGAAGGACAGAGCCGACTTGGGAGATTCGGCTGAGATACCGCCGACCTATGTCCCCGCCCGCAACACGGTATTCTTGAGTTACGCACTCGCCTGGACCGAGGTGCTGGGCGCGTTTGATATCTTCATCGGCGTCAACGCGACCGACTACAGCGGCTATCCCGACTGCCGGCCTGACTTCATAGCAGCCTTTGAGCAAACCGCCAACCTCGCCACCGCCGCCGCTGTCCAGGGCAAAGGCCGATTCCACATCCATGCCGCACACATTCTCCCCCACAGTGAGTATTATACCGGAGATGGCGGCCCCTATAGCCAGGCCTTCCCAATTCCGCTTGGCTACATCGGTAGAACCAAGGCCGGGGATAATGA
>DAOWID010000342.1 GCA_030641115.1 Planctomycetota bacterium
GAGACGGAGCATAAATAAATGGTCTTTGATAATTCGCTTGGTCAAAAGAAAATTGAAAATTACCCTCGTTACGAACAACGCAGTGAACATACTCGATGCGATGCCGAGCATAAGCACAATAGCAAAGCCTTTTATTTCTTCCGAGGCGACCCAGTAAAGAATCGCAGCCGTGATGAACGTAGTGAGGTTGGCATCTAAAATAGCCCTGAAGGCTCTTTGGTAGCCGTTTCTTATCGCGACCGTCAGCGCGGAACCCTTGTCCTGCTCTTCGCGGATTCTCTCGAAAATCAGGACGTTGGCGTCGACGCTCATGCCGATGGTCAGTATGATGCCGGCGATGCCGGGTAACGTGAAGGTTGCTCTGACCCCCGCCATTATCGCCAGGACGAATAGGATATTCATCAACAGGGCCACATCGGCGATTGAGCCGGCAAGTGTATAGTAGGCAAGCATACAGAATATCACGACGATCAGGCCAATGAAACCGGCTTGGATGCCTTTGTCGCGGTTGTCGGCGCCGATGGATGGGCCTATTGTCTTGACCGAGATGGGCTGCTCTATCAGTCGGGCCGGCAAAGAGCCCGCATTTAGCTTGTTGACCATATCCAGGACATCCGTTTGACTGAAGCTGCCCGTGATTTGACCATGTGTGGTTATTTTGGTCTCGATGCTTGGCGCTGATATGGCCATGCCGTCGAGTAGTATACACAGTGGGCGGCCGATATTCTTGCCGGTGACATTACCGAACATGTTGCCGCCCAATTGATCCAGGACGAAATCAATGGCTCTTCGTCCGGTCCGGTCGGTGCCGGGCTGAGCCTTTAAGAGTTTCCACTCTTTCTCGGTGGCCCCGCGCAGCATAGTCTCATTTGGCTTATTGCTCGACAGGACATAGTATTTATCGCCGAACGCGCCTACTATGCAGGGGCGATCCTCCTTGTCGCGTACCTTGACCAGAGGTTGACCTTGTTCGTTGCCTACAACCCATTCTCTGAGTTCTTCTATTTCACACCATACAAATTTGTTATCTGAGGCGTACTTGGGCCCTTTTTCCTTAAGCGATTCGACGTAGCGCGTCATCTCGTCCATATCGACTGCTGGGTGTCCCTGTGTTGGCAGTATTCTGAACTCCAGGATGCCGGCCCCTTTCAACATTCGCTGAAGGTCTCGTGGGTCGTCGAGTCTGCCTCTGAACGGACGATACTCGTCATACGCTGCGACAGCCTTGTCGATCAGTTCGGCCCGGTCGGGGAACTCGTTCTTGAACTGTTCGATCCGCTGGCTTCTTTCTGCTGCCTTCGGTGACATTTCCAGGACGAAGTTTATCTGCTCTTCAGTTAGGTTTAGCTTATCGAGCTCCCTTCTGGCTTCTTCATATTTAATATTCTTACCGGTTTCAGGGTCGGTCAACTGCCCAAGAACTCCAACCCACTCGGCATATGTTTTGACATACACCGTCAGCAGGTCGAGATTATCCTCAGACCCAAGAAATTCCTTTAGTGATTCTTGCAGTTGTTGTTCATTTAGCTTGCCCCAATCGTTTCGCTTCAGCTTTATTTGGCCGAGGTCAAGCTCCGTCGCGGAGATCTTCTCTTCCGAGGCCTTGAGTTCGGCATCAAGCTGGTCTCTTTTATTCTGCAGCTCCTTGCGTTCGTCATAGGCTTTGGCGAGAGTCTCGAGAATTCCCAGTCTGTTTGGATCATTCTGGGCGAAATCATTGAAATCTGCTATCCGCTCTTCCGGCGACTTCTGGAGGCTGCGCAGAATTCTGGCAGGGCGTGTGTTCTTTGTCAGTAGCTCGCTGATCGCTTTTTCGTTGTCTTGGCGCTTCTGACGGGTTTCGGCGCTTGCAAGCGGCATTTGTATCTCGAAGCGCGTATTGCCCTGCGGTCGCCAGATCAGGTTTTGGATGTTGGCTGGGTCTATTCGCCTTCGCAGGATGTTTATCATCTTTTCGGCTAAACCTCTTTGTTGGGCTTCTTCGAGGTCCTGCGCGCCGATTTCATAGATAAGGCTTGTCCCGCCAGCCAGGTCAATGCCCGGCTTTAGCCTCTTATTTGGGGGATACAAAGTCCAGCCCGCCAGTACCACCAGAACAATGATCAGAACGATTTTCAGCGTCAGATTCTTGCCCATAACTTTCCTCGTACTGCATTAATGTGTACATTCGTAGATCAGTTGATGCGTTCACTCATTTACTCATCCAGGCATTCACTCATCTACGATTTATCTTTCGACATATTCCCTTCAATTCCTGTACTTTTATCAGGTTTCCCAGCCGGGATAGGTGGACCGATTGTCTTTACCGAGATGGGCTGTTCTATCAGTCTGGCAGGTAAACGACCAGCATTCAGTTTGTTGACTATATCAGCAACTTCTGTTGCAGTGAAGCTGCCCGTGATTTGCCCATGCGTGGTAATTTTGGTGTTGATCATCGGTGCTGATATGGCCATGCCGTCGAGAAGTATACACAGTGGACGGTCAATGTTTTTGCCGCTGACAATGCCGAACATGTTGCCGCCCAGTTGATCCAGGACGAAATTAATCGCTCTTCGCCCTGTCCACGATTCCGTGCCGGGCTGAGCCCTCAAGAGCTTCCACTTTTTCTCGGTCGGCCCGTGCAGCATAGTCTCATCTGGCTTGTTACTTGCCAGGACGTAGTATTTATCACCGAATGCACCGACGATACAAGGACGCTCCTGTTTGTCGCTTACCTTGACCAGAGGTTGACCTTGTTCGTCGCGTACAATCCATTCCCTGAGTTCTTCTATTTCACACCATACAAATTTGTTATCTGTGGCATATTTTGGGCCTTTTTCTTGGAGGGATTTGACACATCTAGCCACTCCGTCCGTGTCCACTTCTGGGTGTCCCTGTGTGGGTAGTACTCTAAACTCCAGTATTCCAGCCCCTTTTAGCATTCGTTGGATGTCTTGCGGCGCGCGGGGGCCTGCTGCAGGCGGTATTTGTATTTCGAAGCGGGTATTGCCCTGCGGCCGCCAGATGAGGTTTTGGATATTGGCTGGGTCTATTCGTCTTCGCAGGACGTCTATCATTCTTCGCGACAAATCTTTCTTTTCTTCCTCACTCAGACCGCTTGCATCAACCTCATAGACAAGGTTCGTTCCGCCTGTCATATCCCTCCTAAGTATCCACATGCGCACTTTTCCGCCGATATATATAGTGGAAACCGCGCCAGCCAACAGAAGAAAAATCCCGGCGATCACCAGAACAATAATTAAAGTTACTTTTATTGCCAGGTTCTTGTCCATAACTTTCCTCGAATGAGTCGTTAAATCGTAATTGGTTAAGCGGTTAATTCATTTCCCACTCACCATTTACCAATTACCAGTTGCCAATCACGATTTATCTTTCGACAAATTCTTCCCGATTGCTGAAGAGACGATCTTTATTTTTGTATTGCTCGATTCATCGACTTTCAACGTAATCTCATCGTCCTTAACGTCAACCACAGTTCCGATAATCCCTCCGATTGTTCGGACCCGATCATTCTTCTCCAGCGTTTGGACCATCTGTTTGTGCTGCTGCTGTTTCTTTCGAGGTCCTCTAAAGAGCAAAAGGTACATCACCACGAAAATCAGAATAAATGGCAGATATTGCATCGGAGAAAACCCCCGCTGAGTTCGTGTTGCAGGAGTGTTGGAGTCGGATACGACGGTCGTGCTTGTCGCCTCGCCGCCTTGAGTGACCGGCTCTGAAGAAATGCTTGAAGGTGATTCTTCATCTGCCGCTTGAGCTAACACCCATACATTATTCATATCTATCTTCCTTTCATCATCGCACTGTGTGTATCTTATGAGTCCTGCAAAATTGCAGGTTAGGCATATATTATTTAAGGAAATCCCTTTCTTGATTTCCTTGAATAATCAAGCTAAGCAATTATCTATCAAACAGTTACTGTTTGAAGAGGAAAAATCAAGCAACAATTTCTCCCCGCCGTGGCGGGTATGCCTAATCTCAATTTTGCAAAAGCTGAATTATAACCTGAACTTGCCGCAAATTACAGAGAATTTGTCGAATTACTCTGCCCATCTTTAATCGAGTCGAAGGACTTATATTTTTGGGATTGTTCGGCTGCCCACGCGGCAAACTCGTTTCTTTTCAGTGTCAGTCTTATTTTTGCCATCAGTCGCTGGTAGAACCTCAGGTTATGTAGAGACGCCAGGATTGGGCCGAGCATTTCTCCGGAGTTAAAGAAGTGTCTCAATGCACCTCGGCTAAAATTCTTGCAGCAGTAACAGTCACAGCTTGCTTCGATTGGCCCGGGGTTGTCTGTGTGGGCACTATTTCTCAGCCGTACAGGCCCATTTTCGGTAAAGGCAAAGGCGTTTCGTCCGTTTCTCGTCGGCAGAACGCAATCGAACATATCGACACCAGCCTTGACCGCAGCAATGATGTCAGCGGGCGTACCGACTCCCATCAGATAGCGAGGCAGATTCGACGGCAAGAGCCGTGTTGTATGCCCAACTGTTCTTATCATATTGTCATGCCCTTCACCCACACTTAATCCGCCGATAGCATACCCGTCAAAACCCAATTTGACAAGTTCGCAAGTACAATGTGTTCGAAGCTCGGGATTTATTCCGCCCTGGACAACGGCGAAAAGCAATTGGTTAGTGTTCGTGTGCGCCTCCTTGGTGCGCTTGGCCCAACGAATAGTCCTTTCAACGGCTTGTTTTAACTGAGGCACATCCGCAGGAAAGGCTGCGCATTGGTCCAGACACATTATGATGTCGGCACCGAGTCGATTCTGGATGCTTGTTGCGGTCTCGGCGTCCAGGTGTATTTTCGTCCCGTCTACGTGGCTGGCAAATTCAACGCCGTCGTCGTTGATCTTTGTTAGTGGGCTTAGCGAAAAAATCTGATATCCACCGCTATCTGTGAGTATCGGCCGATCCCAGGCCATAAACTTGTGCAGTCCGCCGAGCTTTTCGACTACATCGACTCCCGGTCTGAGCATCAGATGATACGTGTTGGCCAGAATGATGTTAGTGCCCGTCTCTTTAAGCTGCTGTGGTGTAATCCCCTTTATTGTGCCAGCAGTGCCGACCGGCATAAAGACAGGCGTCTCGACCGTTCCATGTGACGTGGCTAATGACCCGTACCGGGCTGCAGAGTAAGAATCCTGATGGAGAATTTGGAAATCAACCATTTCAGCCAATATTCAGCACAAATCATCACGATAAGGCAACTTATCGCCCTACGGTTTGCGGTTGCGGCTAATCTCTGTCGCCGTATTAAACGTCGGGTATTTACGGATCACCTTGTCAGCGATTTGTTATGCGTCCTTACCTCAAACAAATCGGCGACGCTTCGACACGGACGTCCTTTACCTGACCATCTGCCATCCGTAGTATAACCCCCATTCCACCCCCACGTCCAGTCACACTGCTCCCCTGCCGGGATCAACGAATATTTAGCATAACGACCAGCGTCACGCTGCTAGCCCCCGCCTCCCTCTTCTTGAACGGATGCTTCCCCCGCTTCACCGGGCAGACGCATAGGCATCTGCCGTCGAGGCTTAGTCCTGACCGTATACGTCAAACGTGGCCTCGGTTTCGCCCAACATTTTGAGCGCCTGATCCAAGACCTTCTCTAATTTGCCGGGCTTGATGCCGGGCGGTATGCTTTCCATGAGTTCTCCCACCGCCGAGGGGTCCTTGCCGCTGCGGTGCCAGCGCTGGATACCCGCGCGCACCCGCTTCACCTTCGCCTGGATGCGGAACTGCGGGTGGTCCAGGGACACAGCCTTCTCCACCAGCGGCTGTCCGCGAAGAAACTTGTTGTAGGCCGCCAGCGCCTCTTCGCCAAAGGCGCTGTCGCTGAGCCGCTTTGGCAGGTCCGAACCCGTTGCACCAATGTTGACCCCCACCAGAACGCAGCCATGGTTGTAGTGCCACGCAAGGTAGGTCTCCCAGTCCACGACCGAGCCGGGCAAGCCCGCGTTCGCTTCCACACCCGCCCAGCCCGGGTTCCCGTGCTTCTCCAGTTCGTCATAGATCGCGCCGAAGTTCTCGCCGAGCGCCATGACCGCGTAGGTGGTCCAGCCGGGCCGGCAGTACTCGTTGAAGGCCGTCCAGATGGGGGCATTCATCATCTCAATGGGCGCGGGCGCGGCCACGTGGGGGTAGAGCTTCTCTGCGGGCATGCCCGCATCGACGAACTGCTTACACCAAAAGGCGATGGTTTCCTGGATGATCTTCGCGAGGGCCTGCCGGAAATCGTCCGGCGGATTATCCGCGCTAAAGCCACAATCCAGCAGCGCCCGGTAGCCGAGCGGTCCTGCGGGCACGCCATCTTCCTCCATCATCTCCCTGCGCTCGGGATTCGGTCCCGAGTAGTCGTCGATGCTTGGCTCTGAACCCACCAGAATCCCCGCCAAGAGCGCTTCCTTGCCTTCGGCCTTGAGCTTTGCAGTCTCCTCGCGGAGGACCGGCCCGATAATTTCGGAAACAATGCGCGTGATCTCGGCGCGGGTTTCCTTGCTCGTGAAGCACATGTTCGGCGCGATGCGTTCGAGCACGCCCCAGTTCAGGTAGCGCGCTTTGTTCGGCGGTCCGTCCCAGCCGTGCCACTCGACGTTGTACTGGTTGTTCGGGTCGTAGCCCGGCTTCTCCGGGTCGAACCAGTTCCAGAGGTCCGCGCGGTTCTTCCAAGCAAGATGGAAATCGAAATGCATCATCACCGCCATGTCGTGCTCGAGCGCCGCCGCGAATGCGATTCGAATACGGTTGGGCAATTGCTCCTCAATTTCAAAGGTCGAAGTGGGTAGGCCGAAGCCCAGAAGCCGAGTCTTGCCATCGCCCTTCATGCCAATCTTCTCGGCCAGCTCCCCTGCTTTCTCTGGAGGCCACCAGAAGATAAGGTATTTCGGCTCCTCCGACACGGCAAGTCCCTCGTTGTTCGCGGGCGGGGCTGCGGATACGCATCCCGCGAAGTTCAGGCTGAGAATTACCAATGTCGCAGCCCGCAGGATATACCTCACTTTGCTTGTCCGTTGCCGCGTGATTCCCATCGTTCATTCCTTCTCTAATTCTTCTTGTCTAACAATCTATATATACTTTCCGTCTAAGACTCCAGAACTCTTTTAGTGTCAGTATAACACCCCTCTGCCCGAAGTCCGTAAGTAATCCCTTGAAAACGACTTAGGCCCGTTTCCCTTTTTATTAGGGCCCCTTACAAATGAAATTGTGCGCAAGATGCCCATAAAGCCCCTGACTATGTCGCGCAAACGACATGCCAAATCGTCGTTATTTGGCGTGGCGTTTTGATCTGACCCCGAATTATGTACCAACCTTGATAAGAGAGTTATCCACGTTCTTTGTCTTGCAATCCGGCAGGCGGAGCGTAGCGGAGCCTGGCGGATTGCAACTCGCCGCGAAGGCCGCA
>DAOWID010000230.1 GCA_030641115.1 Planctomycetota bacterium
GAGCAGCACAGAAGGCGCCTCCGCGCGGTGGCGAAGGTGCTTAAAGACAACGATATCCGGCTGGGCCTGGAATTTGTTGGGCCCAGAACCTCCCGGGCACGATATCGTTTTCCCTTTATCTGCTCCCAGTTCGGTATGATGGAACTGGTGGAGTCAATCAATACTGGAAACGTAGGGCTCCTGCTGGACAGCTGGCACTGGTACACCTCACACGGTACAGTGGAAGAACTGCTTCGGCTGTCAAGTAAGGACGTCATCCACGTTCACGTCAACGACGCCCCGTTGGGCATTTCGGTCGATCAGCAGATTGATAACCGGCGTAGACTACCAGTGACCACGGGGGTGATAGATCTGAAAGGATTTATCAACGTCCTGGTAAAAATCGGTTTCGACGGTCCGGTAGAATGTGAACCCTTTGATCAAGAACTTCGTAAGATGGAGGACAATGCAGCGCTGCAAAAGACCGTCGAGTCGCTTAACAGACTCTGGGGTCTGATCACGGTTTGAACAAGCCATGTGCAAGGCATTTGGGAACAATAGTGAAAAGTTGATGAAATCCGAGGAACGTAAGCGACGTACATTGAGAACGGTACAAAATTTTCACTTTTTCACAAATCTCTGACAACACAATACTTATGACATGGGTGTCTTTGCGGAATTGGCAGATAACGGGCTCCTTGCTTGTAGGCCGGTTGTATGCCACAATTGACTGCAATGTTGATAAATCAATCAAAAACTCTCCTGCACAACCTGATGGAGGTGAAGTGGTGAACGAGTTTCGTGCGCGCACTGGCCCTGCCCGGCTGGCAGGAGCGATCCATGCCCAGAAATGGATTTTCCCAAGAGCTTATGAGTCGGACCCACTCGCTGGTCAGTCGAAAGTTGTCCGATCTCAGTTTCCATTATCTGTTCGTCTGCTCTGCGTTGACGATAACCACGTCATCATTCCTGGAAGCCGGCACAACGCTAAGTTGAGTGAATCGCCCGCCTTCGATGCGTCCCTGAACCACTGTCTGATATGGCGCGTGTAGCTTGAAATCTACGTCCCAGTCTCCGGGCCAGGTCGGCGAAAGGAATATCTTTCTGCCCTCGGCCTGAAGGAGCATCACCTGGACGGCTCTCAGCAAAACACCGCCGTGGTCCTGGTCGGGCACCCAGTCATAATTCGGCCCCCAGAAGGCCGGGAAACGCGAGTTCTTGTCGTAGCTTTTGGCTCGGGCGACAACGTTCGCCTTGGCTTGATCAGCCAGACCCAGGCAGGCCATGAAGATATCATCCTGCCGCCAGCCGGAATGGCCGTGGTCCCAGCGATGCTTCAACGCTTCAACACCAAGTTGCCTGTTGTCCTTTTCAAATGAGACAAGGCGAAATGGAAAGACGGCGTACAGCTCGGGATTCTCTATGTTTCTCTTGTTCTCGAACTTCTCGGCAGGTGCGAGCATCCGCACGTCACCGACCTGGCGCGTAGGAAGTTCGGGAAGCTTCTCATTCAGCGATTGCCAAAACGCACGGTCTTGCTTCGTGCCATATCCTTTGGCCAGTTGCAGCAATCGTCTGGTTACCACGTACAGCCCCGCCAGTTCGGGCGTTGGATTGGTGCACTTCCACCACGTCTCCAGGGCCTGCGACGGATGCATCACGAGTTTGCCGTCTGAATCCACGGAATAATGCTGATCGAAAAAGGTCAGCACTTCGTGTGCCGTGGGCAGGAGTTTCTCCTGCAAAAACAGTTTATCCTGAGTATGCTCATAGTAGTCGAGCATCATGGAAACCAGTTCCGGGCCGCAGACCCATTCCCATTTGTGCCAACCGCTTTCCTGTAGTTTGTCCGTGCGCTGCTCAAACGGCGTCCAGCCGTACGTCTCACTAAAAACCGCCCCCCAAAAATAGATGCACTCCGGAAAGAACGCCCCATCGTGCCCACAGTACTTCCGCGTCCTGTGTACACTAAGAGGCAGGACCTCATCTACGTACATCTGGAAGAACGGCCCCATAAGATCGAAGTCACCCGACGTGCACATGCTGATATACGGAAGCCGGGTGTTCTGCCACCAGTAGCCCGGTCCCCATCGGCGATAATCCGCATCGCCCGGCCCACCCGGATGAGGAACGGTCAAGATTGAGCCGTTGAATTTGATCGGATAACGTCCCCGACCCGCACAGGCATTGATGAACCGCTGCAATTGATAGCCTCTCGATACGACAAAAGCCCCCTCGGTCGTGTCTGCACGGTGCCGACCGAGCAGCTTACCGTCAAGGAACAGTCTCTGCAGGCCCGCATTGGGATCTATCGTCGCCGCGACATGATGCCATCCGCCCTTTGTCAGACAGTTCTTCTGCTCAATATGTCCTGCCACGGTGATCAAACGAAGGCTGCTGCTTGGCCAAGTATCCAATAGCATCCCATCGTCCTTGCCCGGCGTGATCTTATCAACGATCCGACCGCCCCCCGCAGGAAGATCGCCCGGGCGAATCCACGCTTCAATAGTCAGTGCTCCGGCCAGGTCACTGTGCTCAATCTGCCCGAGTTCCCGGCCAACGGGAACATCGACCCAACTGCCGACCACGCCGGGCTGCGTCAAGGCTTCTCTGTTCTGTTGACTCAGATGGGCAATTTGCTCATCAGATAAGACCCTTCGCAGCACACTCACCCGCCCAATCTCGCCAACGAATCGGTTGCCGCCACCCTGATCACTGCCGATTCGAACAGGATGGTCGTTTCGCCCGACAATGTCCGGAGGCGACTCCACTTTGTTTGAACGAATATGTATCCAACTGCGGTCCCAGAAGTCGCGCCACCACTTCAGATGATGCTCACGACGCTTATGGAAATCCACGCGCTCCACCCGCCCGATGATACTGTTAATCTTCACCAGCCACTTTTGCGGTGTCGAGGGATGATCGGTCAGCACAAAGACTTGCATCCGCTGTGAGTACCCGGGTTTTGTTGACAGAGTTTTCTCATCTATTCGCTGACCGTTCGAGGCTGTGATGACCGCGCCGAACGTACGGCCCAAGAGGGGATCGTCCAGCCGATAGTCATCCAGGCCCTGAATACGCATGGTAAGCTCCGGCCCGACGGACTTGCTGTTGTGGTGCAGCCAGCCGATGCGGTCATCAAGGTCCTTCAGAATCGTGTCAGGTTCGACAATAGTCGCAGCGTGTTTCTGGCCCGGTTTGGAGCGATCCAGGTGTACGTCGCTCACTTCGAGAGAAGGCAATTCATAGCGTTCCGTTCGCCAAAGCTCAATTCGCGCCGTGAGGCTCAATGCCCTGGCCGATTCTAACGTGACGTAAATGACCGGGTCGTTTGCATCGACCCAGATGCGGAGAGTTGATCGCCCAAGATTCGATCCTTTGGAGCCGAATTCAAAAACGATCTCGCCCTCTTCCAGGTTCAGGGTCTGACGGTATTCGACATCATCGCCCAGTGGGTTAGGCTTGATGTTAATCCGCACCTTACCCACCTTCAGCAGTCGCCCATTGTCACCCCAGGCATCGGTCTTGCCGATGTAGAAGCAGAGGTTACCAGCTTCCTCCATCCAGACGTTCGCACTGATATCCCCATTGCCCAGAGGCATAGAGCCAGCCGCGTCCTTGCTTGGACTGGCCCAAACCACATTATATCGGCCGACCCCGGCAATGTCGGCCTGGACAGAGACAATTGTCGGCGAGATCAACAGAATGATAACGACCAACAATATCACGTTTATCTTCGTGCGTTTCTTCTTGTCTTTCATAAAGCATCCTTCCAAAGTGCTCATCCAACTCACGGCGCGAATGCATCGCTATGAACAAGCTGATCCTGTGGCACTACTTGGGAAAACCATCGAGCAATTGCATTCATGCCACAGCGTGCATCCGTTTATTTGTGTAAGCATGTCGAAGCTACGCCAATTTCTGTTAAGTCAGTTGACTACATTATCTTCTGAGCCCTTTGGATGCAAGAAGAGATTTTAAGGTCAAGAATCGCGGTTGCCTCCAGGCTGGTCTCGGGCAAGGCATTGAGGCCAACAAAGCAAACGAGATCAAATTCCAAGCTCAGCATGCCAGATTCCTACGTTTTTTGGTCCGCCGGTCTTCGCAAGGCCAACCGTGTGTGGACGAACTGGAGGTCTATGAGCCCGATGACGAGTTTAATTTAGCGTTGGCACGGCACGGTGCGAAAGCTACAGCTTCATTTTGCCTGCCGGGATATGCCATCCACCAAATTACCCATCTCAACGATGGCCTGTATCGGTTGCCACGAAGATCGGATGTTGGCCCCGCCGTCGGCCGGCATCATCCCGTTCATTGATATGCTGAGTGAGATTGGTGTGGACGTACTCGATCCTATTCAGGTCAGTGCTGTCAACATGGATCCCGCTCAGATCAAAGGAGAATACGGCTCACGTATTTGTCTGCACGGATCGATTGACACGCCCGCCAAAAGTCGAGATCGCCCGAATTGATCCTCGATATTGACCCGGAAACCCAGTTCGAAATCCAATTCTGGGACTTTTGCCGTAGGCGTCAAAATTAAGAGTCATAGAGTAGTAGTATTAGCCTTCGAGAGGCATTTGATGAACAGAACAACGGCGGATATGTGACCGACGGCAAATAACGGCCAGTAAAAGTACGACTGGAAATCGGGCTTGGTTGTGTGTCGGCCGGCAATGCAAAAACTGACAACCACGACAAGACTGGCAAGTAAAAAGCCAAGCCAGTCCAGCCGAGTTACTTGGAGGGGCTTGGCACGCGAGCATCGGTAGAGTATTATTATTGCAAACACCAGCAATGTCAGCGAGATAAGGACAGGATAGAGGACGGGAGAAGCCCAGACCATTGGCATTAGAAATAGTATGTCCCAATCCATAATCGAGCCGGGCCAGTCGATGAGTATCTTGAGCCACACATAGTAGAAGATATCCCAGACCGCAAAGATGGTCAGAAAATAGGCGAAGCGTTGCTGGGCGTTTCGGCCGAACAGCCAGGCGCCGGTAAAGATTAAGACTATCGTAGCAGCTTCTCTGCCGACCTCAGTTAATAGAAATCGTTTCCAGAGCGGGTCGATGCCGAAAATCTCCAGCGGAAAAGTGAAGCCGTCCGGATAGAAGATTGCTCGCAGATACACAACCACAGCGGCTTCAATATATCGAAAGGCGATGCTGAATATCACGGCGATACAGAACCGCACGAGCGTTTTTCGCCACGGTTCCACAGTTGTATCCGGCAATTTCCCGGGTGCGCACACAGTATTATAGTTTCTGCAATTCTTTGAGTAGTGCTGGAATGATTTTGTCTTCGGGCACTATTGAGATTCTTCGGCCGTTGCGGTAGATGTAGGCTTTGTTCGTTGCGGCGCAAACTGCAAGATCGGCATCGGCTGCTTCGCCCGGACCGTTGACGATACAACCCATCACGGCGATACGCAATGGTCTATCAATTCCCGCCACAGCTTTCTTAACTCGCCTGGCCAGTTTGACTACATCAATTTCAGCCCGTGCACAAGTTGGACAGACTATGACCTCCGGCTCACTGCGTTCATAAAGGCCGAGTGCAATGAGAATCTGTTTTGCAATCTTGGTTTCTAGGAGCGGGTTACCTGCGGCGCTTACTCTGATGGTGTCGCCGATGCCTTCTGCCAGCAGTGTGCCCAAGGCGATTGCTGACGGCGTCTGTGCATCTTCGGGCAGGCCCGCGTGAGTTAGCCCGAGATGGATTGGATACTCAAAGGTCCTGGCAATACTGCGGTTGATTTCGATGGTTCTCAGCGTGTCGCTGCTCTTTGCGCTGAGGACCAGCCGGCTGAAATCTCGATTCTCAAACAGCCGAACATATTTCTTCATTTCCCTCAGCATCAAAGCCGTCCGTTTACCCATCGCAACAGGCTGCTTCTTGAGGTCTCTTATACTTGCCTCGTTGACGCCGATGCGGATGGCCGTCTTGTGCATTTTTGCTGCATCTATTATTCGATGGACATCTCTGCGATTTCTTATGTTGCTGGGATTAAGTCTGATTTTAGCAGCCCCGGCTTCTATCGCTTCAATAGCTCGGCTGGGGCTAAAGTGTACATCTGCAATTAACGGCACATTGACTTTTTGGACAATTTTTGCAAAGGCAGCCGTGTCAGCCCGTCTGGGCACAGCGATTCTAACCAGCCGGCAGCCAGCCTTGACAAGCTGATTTATCTGCCTCACGCAATGTGCAACCTCCGTCGTTGGAACCTTTGTCATCGACTGAATGACAATAGGAGCACGCCAGCCGATTTCCACGGCCCCGCTCGCACCTGCGCCAACGCGAGTGCAGGTGACCTTGACGGTCTTGGTTTTTCTTCTCTTAATCACGCCAGAATTGTAGCTTGTTTGATGGATTCGGGCAAATTCAAATATAACCCGGTCATACGATTGATTATTTATTATTGAATATTGACTATTTCTGGTTTATCGAGAAAATTTCAATTGAACTAAGAAAGGTGATTGCTATAATACTGCGTTGATAGGGAGCATTGCATTATGAAGGCGAAAAAGGGACTTAGAACCCGATTCCTAAAGCTACTATGCCTGAAGCGTGCAGGGACGCTCGAAATCCGCCTTCACTAAACTAAATTGCTAACAAAACGTGTTGTATATTATTATGTCAAGTATCGACGGTTTATGATTCTATACAAGTATCTACCACCGGAAAGAATCGATATTATACAGAACTGCAGAATAAGATTTACCCAATATGGCGATTTCAATGATCCATTTGAGTTGAATCCAAATATTGATAAGCTTGCTGAAGAAAATGAAATAAAAGAGTTGGTTGGCAAAAATTTTGTACAGTTAATTGAGGAAGAGTATCGTAAAAACCCAATAATGAGCGCATTCATCTCGAAAGAGGATTTTCTTGATTTAGCCTTAACCAGAGAAGAATCAGTCA
>DAOWID010000453.1 GCA_030641115.1 Planctomycetota bacterium
AATGGCTTCTCTAACGATCTCTTCTGCCCTGGCGGAGGCGGCAGAAAGGGCCGTTACCTTAGTCAAAATCAGAACTCCCAAGCAGGCGAATACCCCAAGCAGCAAAACTGGGGCAAGTTTGCTTTTACCGTTGAGATACTTGTTCTTAAAGTAGTCAATTTTCATAAACTGCTCTTTACTGTTAACATTTTCTATTTCATTAAGATAGCAAATCTGGTTGACAAATGCAAAGCTTGTTTGCATCGTTTCCTCGTTACCATAACCTGACCGAGCACCAGCAGGCAAAGTGGGACGGAGCCGCAGAGGATGGATATTTTCCCCGCCGGCGACCCGAAAAAGGTTGCAGAGGGCTGTATTTTTCAGGCAGATTTGGTATCTTACCCAAGGAAAAGAATAGTACTCTGTTACTTGTGATTCGATGAGTTGTCATTGCGAGGCCTGAAAGGCCGTGGCAATCTCTGGCCTTCGAACGATAGAGATTGCTTTCCGCCTTTGGTGGACTCGCAATGACAGCCATCAATTGATCTGTAACAAAACACTAGTGTCGGAGCTGAATTAGCTTTAAGTGAGAAATATCAGTTTGAGTATTTTAATACGAGAGATAGATGATGAAAACGATTGACTTACGCAGTGACACTGTTACCTTGCCAACGCCAACGATGCGAGAGGCAATTTGCCGCGCTGAACTGGGTGATGACGTGTTCGGTGAGGACCCGACAACAAACCGCCTTGAGAAGTTAGCTGCCGAATGCATGGGAAAAGAAGCGGCAATGCTGGTTGCCAGCGGGACGATGGGAAACTTGGCATGTTTGCTCACTCACTGCCGGCGAGGAGAAGAGGTGATCTTGGGTGATCAGTCGCACACGTTTCTTTACGAAGCTGGGGGGATGTCCGCCCTTGGTGGAATACACGCCCACACCGTCCGGAATCAGCCTGACGGCACAATGCGCTTGGAGGACATCGAGGCAGCCATTCGGGGCAGCGACGTTCATTTTCCAAGGACTCGGCTGATCTGTCTGGAAAACACGCATAACCGCTGCAACGGCTCTGCCCTCACACCTGAGTACACTGACGCCGTGGCAGCGCTGGCCAGGAAAAGAGGTGTGCGAGTGCACCTCGATGGCGCCCGGATATTCAACGCCGCTGTGGCCTTGGGGGTGGATGCAAAAGAACTGGTCCGTAATGCGGATTCGGTCAGCTTCTGCCTTTCAAAGGGGCTTTCGGCACCGGTGGGTTCGGTGATATGCGGCTCCAGCGAGTTCATTGCTGAGGCACGGCGGACCCGTAAGGTGCTGGGCGGCGGTATGCGCCAGTCCGGCGTAATCGCAGCACCAGGTATCACGGCTCTGGAACAAATGGTGGCTAGATTAGCAGAGGACCACGCAAACGCCCGGCGTTTAGCTGAAAGGATTGCCCACATTCGAGGATTATCTGCCGACCCGGAACGGACGCAGACAAATATCGTCTATTTCGAGCTGGCCGGTAAACGAGTAACGGCTGAGAAACTTGTGACACAACTTGGCAAGAGAGGAATCAAGCTGTTGCGTGTCGGACCAGGTTTGCTCAGAGCAGTGACTCATTACGGCATTAGCGCAGACGACATTGATTCAACTTTGGCAGCCTTGCGTGAGGTAATGGAGACGAGGTAGCCTATCTATGAATCGCTCAGTCAAGCTCCATTGGGAAATAATCTTTGGCGTTGTTGAAGCAGATGTCCTCGACCATTTTTCCGAGCAGGTCTAAATCATCCGGCAGCAGTCCGGCTTCGACGTCATTGCCAAGCATATTACAAAGTATTCGGCGGAAGTATTCGTGTCTCGGATACGACAGGAAGCTCCGCGAGTCCGTCAGCATTCCGACGAACCGGCTCAACAGGCCCATATTTGAAAGCACCGTCAGTTGCTCCTCCATCCCGTCCTTTTGATCGAGGAACCACCAGGCTGAGCCGTATTGGATTTTTCCGGGCACGGAGCCATCCTGGAAATTGCCGACCATACTGGCCAGCAGCGCATTGTCCCTCGGATTGAGGTTGTAGAGAATTGTCTTGGGCAGATCGTTGTTCTTATCCAGACGGTCGAGGAATCGAGCGAGCGGTATGGCTATCTCGAAATCGCCGATCGAGTCGCATCCTACGTCTGGGCCAAGGGCTCTGAACATTCGTGTGCTGTTATTTCTAAGGGCACCGAGATGAAGCTGCTGAACCCAGCCGGATTCATAATCCATCAGAGCAAATTCAACCATCATGGCTGACTTGAATTTGAGGCGCTCTGAATCATCCAGCTCTCCGCCACACCTTATCTTGTTAAAGGTATTCTTGATTTCAGCTTCAGTGTAGTCTTCGGCGTAAGGGGTTTCGAGGCCGTGGTCTGATAGCCGACAACCGTTTTGATGGAAATAGTAGTGGCGATCGCGCAGTGCTTCAATATATGAATGGAAGTCGGTTATCTCCATATCGCATATCTCTTCGAGCTTATCAACAAATACGTTTAGAGCCGGCAGGTCCTCTACGGCCATTGCTCTGTCTGGCCGCCAGGCTGCGTGAACCTTAATCTCAAAACCCTCTTCTCGGATTCTCTTGTGGTGCTCTAGTGAGTCCAGAGGGTTTTCGGTCGTGCAGACAAGCTTGACGTTCATCTTTCGCATTATGTTGCGGACGCTAAACTCGGGTGTCCTTAGCATTTCGCCGCAGGTTTCGTAGATTTCTTTGGCCGTGTCGGGGCCCAAGAGTTTGTTCTTTATACCGAAGGGATTTTTTAATTCCAGATGCGTCCAATGATAAAGCGGATTTCCGAGGCAGTATGGGACAGTCTCGGCCCATTTCTCGAACTTTTCATAATCGTTTGCATCGCCGGTTATATACCTTTCCGCTATGCCGTTAGCTCTCATGGCCCGCCATTTGTAATGATCGCCGTAGAGCCACGCTTGCGTGATGTTGTCGAACCGATGGTCGGCGGCGATTTCGTAGGCCGGCACGTGACAGTGGTAGTCGTAGATCGGCATCTTCGCAGCGTGTTCGTGGTAAAGAGCCCTTGCGGTTTTGGTTTGCAGGAGAAAGTCATCGGTTATAAATTTCGTAGCCATCTTTTATCCTCACAAGAGTTTTGCAAAATTGAGATTAGGCATATATTATTTAAGGAAACCCGTTTTTTTATTTCCTTAAATAATCAACCTAAGCAATTATCTATCAAACAGTTACTGTTTGAAAAGGAAAAAATCGAGCGACAGACTTTTCCTTTTCAAAGTATGCCTAATCTCAATTCTGCAAAAGTTCAGATCCTCAGGGTCGTACGTATTCGTTTGGCTCGCTACACGGGTCCGTCTGGTTTATTCTGCTGGTCCGGGCTGGCCGGCTTCTTGCGCTTCGGTGGCTGGAAGTTTGCCATCTTTTGTGCCCAGTCGGCAATTTCGCCTCTTGTTTTTGTAAGGCGTTTTGACACCTGCTTTGGCCGTTTCTTTTCTTCAGCCCGCATCTTCATTTCCCACACCGCGTATCCTGCCCACGCAATCGCCAAAGCGATGATGGCAATTATCATTACTGTCCAGAACATAGCGTTTGTCCCCTAAGCCAAAATCCTTTTCGCCGATGAGACATCCTGCGCCTAACATACCAAATGCATCCAGCCGATACAAATACTATCGGCAGGTTTTTTCCTCAAATTCTCTCCGAAGCGCCCCTTTACTCTCGTACGAGAGCGGATATAATATCAGGAGCACGCTGCGAGCGAACTGGATTTGGAAAACAGCGAACGATATCGACCATCATTACTGGTGGTCCAAACATGTGAGTGCTATGGCGGAAAACGGAAAGACAAAGCCGAAAGAACCTGAGCGCCCGGGTCTACTAGTGCCAAGATCAGAGGCAGAAGATCGGATTAGAGAACAGATCAGAAAAGGAAGAGCAATAATAGATGAACCCGTATCCGAATTAGATCAATTGATTAGGGGTCAGGAAAAGCTCGAACAGGCGAAAACCGAATGTTCTAAATGGTCACAATACAATATAGAGTTGCTCAAATGTTTATTTGACACTGACTCGATTGCGAATGGGTATGCCCGGCTTGATGTTCTCTTGCTAGTCAATACCAAAAGACTGCCTGATTTACGCAAAAGAATAGAGAAAGATATTGCACAACTTGAATCGATATTAGAAAGACTAGATCTAATTCCGGAATCAACGAAAGTGCCCCACGCTAAACACAATGCGGCTGCTAAAGACAATGGCGAAAGGTGGTACCGAAATCGCACGATCCAAGCCGCATTGATAGGCCTGGCCGGCCTTTTATTCGTTTCTGTTGTAGGCTGGTTAATAATTCTTTACATTAACAAACCAGACGGGCGTTCAGACCCAGGCCGGAATCGCCACACTCTGACTGAAAGAAGTCGGGATTCTTCGCCTGCGATCAATACTACTGGTCCTAACAGTCCTGTGACGCTGGATTACAACGCTCCAGGAGCGAAACAATTGCAGGGGGAAATCCCACCTATAATCAGCGGAAACGAAAAATTCATTCAGCCAGAGCAAGTAGAAGGAGACGTCAACAGACCCGAACTATCACCCATTATCAAGATACGTGAGACGCCAATAACCCCGGAGGAAACAACAGGGGAAGTGAACGAGCCAAAAAAGGCGGAACTTATTAAGAGAAAAGAAAAGGCAATCGAAGCGGAAGATGAATAAATTGAAAGGAGTAGCCTATGAATGTTACGAAAACAACCAGAATTCGTTCTATAGCAGTCGCTCTAACCATCCCATTAGTGTTAGTCTTGTTCACAACAGACGCTGAATGCGCAGAGGCCGGCCAAAAAAGCTCTGATGAACTATTGCTTGACATTATGGGTCTGCACAGCGAGCTTGTAACCAATGAGACGTTCCTTGCGCAGGCCAAAATGTTGGGGGCATATCTTGAAGCCGCTCAGCCATTGGAAGAGTCGAAAAAGATCAATATTTATGCCAAAGTTTTGGATATACTATCCAAAATCAAAGGTTCGCCCATTGGAACACAAGCAATCGCTGAAGAGGAGCAAGCTGTTGCCGAACAGAAACCTCTGGAGGAAGAAAAGCAGGAAGCAAAAAGTGTTTACCAACCAGGCGCAGCACTCTTGGAAATCTTCAAAATTGATCCTGACAAGAAGGAAATTCCAGATTTACCCGTTATTAGGACCTACTGGAAGCGAGACCTGGCATACTCGGGAAGCTTTCTCGTTCCCGACCGTTTCTCGGAAGTCGGCAGCCGCTCTTACTACCTTGCCAAGTTTTCGTTTTACTACGAAGCCAAGCAATCAGGAAAGTACGGATTCACTATCCTACACGATGAGAATAATGGTTGTGAGCTCAAGATTGGGGATGTGAAGATTGTGACGGCTGCTCCGAAGGCAACATCCGCGCAGGGCGTTTGTAAGCTTGAGAAGGGCTTTCACAGGGTGGAGTTCGGGCTGGGCTCGCAGATTAGAATATTTTTTGGTTACGATAAACCCAGTGGGACGGGTGCGTCCTTTGAGGTAAAAATCCTTACGCCAGGTGGTTTTGACGCTGCGCCAATTACAAAAGACATGATGCTCCTGAAAGCAGATCAGAAGAAAGCAGGCCAGGTCGACCGGGGAAGACGCGCAAAACGCAAGCCACTACCTTATATAGATTACTAAGTCGGAGTTTCGTGCTTGGCAGTTATCAACGATTTCAAGGACGTGGTATTTATTCCGGACAATGTGTGTGTCAACAAAGCCGGCACGGACCGGGCTGGGCTTGTCGCAGACATCCTTGCGGATGCGTTCAAAGAGGATCTGGTGATGACTTGGATTTGCCCTGATCCTGAGTATCCGAAGTGGGCCTGGCCTTTGGCGGTGCCCTTCTTTCTCCCGCACAACGAAGTCTATGTGACACAAGACCGTTTAGGTGCCGCGCTGTGGCTTCCACCCGGCATTGAACTAAGAATATCACCGAGCCTTGCTGTACTCTGGGATGCGTGGCGTCGCTTTGGCTTTCGGTCTATTTTCCGGTATTTCAAATTCATAAGCACGTTGGCCAAGCACCACCCCAAGGATAGACATTATTATTTGTTTGCTATCGGTGTCCGTTCCGGATCACGAGGATGTGGTGTTGGCTCGGCTTTACTTCGTAATGTATTGCAGAAATGCGACGAGGAGAATGTTGGAGCTTATTTGGAAAATTCGAGCCCACGCAACATGACGCTGTACCAGCGGCACGGTTTTGAGATACGAGGTGAGATTGCTCTGGCTCGAAATGGACCGTCACTTTGGCTCATGTACCGACGACCACTGTCCGCCTGACGCGGCCAGACGCCGGAACTAAACAATCTGAGAGATTGCCACGGCCTGCTGCGCAGGACTCGCAATGACTGGCTGGCTTCCGTCTCAAGCACGGAATGGCAAGGTCAATCACACGGTGGAGGCGTTTTCTCCGCCTCGGCCTGTCCATTTTGTGTGGAGAGTCCTCAGGAGCGAACGTCTGGCGTTATCAACATTCGGCGTCGTTTAACGACCTAACATATCTTTCAATCCGCTAACGAGTCGGCTGATGCCTTCGGCGGCGGTGGCTTTCTGCAACGCACCGTAGGCGACCCGCAGGTAGCATTTGTCCTTCATCCCAAAGGTTTGGCCGGGGATGACAGCTACTTTGTGCTCTTCGATGAGTTGCCTGACGAGCTCCATGGAGTCGGCGTTTTTGTGAACTCGCAGCAGAAAATAAAATGCCCCATCGGCGCGTGGGACCGTGACAAGATCCCGGATTGTCTCTAACTGATCCAAAACAATCCGGCGGACCTCGGTAGTCGTCTGGAGTCTCTGGCGGCAGTAGTCGGCGCCAGCCTTCATCGCGCCAACGGCAGCGAACTGAGAGACTACCGGAGGACAAATCAATATCGTGTCCTGGATTTTCTTTATTGGCATATAGAGATGTTCGGGGATGACCATCCAGCCAATCCGCCAGCTCGCAAAGCCGTACGCCTTGGAAAGAGAAAACAGTGAGATAGTATGTTCGCAGCTACCGTCGATTGAGCCTGGCGAGAAATGCTCAGCCCCATCATAAGTGAAATACTCATAAGCCTCATCGCTGATATGGCACATGCCGTTGCGGTCACATATTTCATTGACTTGGCGCAGGTCCGATTCGCGATAGACGGCTCCGGTCGGATTGTTTGGCGATATAGTGACCACAGCCCGCGTTCGGTCGGTAATTGCGCCGGCAATTGCATCGGGCTGTAACTGATATTCGTCGTCGGTAGGCACGCAGACGGCCTTGCAATCTGCGATAGCCACAGCCATTTCGTGATTGAAGTAATAAGGCAGGTTAAGAATGACTTCATCACCGGGATCGGTAATAGCAAGTACCGCATTGACAAAACCCATATTCGCTCCGGCGGTAACAACAATACGACTGGAATCGCCCACGGAAATACCGTTTTCTCATTGCAGCTTCTTCGCGATTGCCTCCAGCAGTTCAGCAATCCCCTGGACGAGCTTGTACTTGTGATTTTCAGGATCGGCAAGAAAGATCTGAATGACATCGATGGCCTCAGGCGGCGGGCCATAGTAGGCGACGCCCTGGCCGAGAGAAATCGTGCCGGGGTTGCTGCGGATCAGCTCGCCGACCACAGGAATGATCGGTGACTGCACGGATTGCATCCGGAGACTATCATGCATCAGCGTTGTCCCCGCTCTTAGACCGTGTATGTTGACGCTGCGGTCTCGCCGCCTCGGCCTGTCCAGTTGGTGTGGAAGAATTCGCCTCGCGGCTTGTCAACGCGCTCGTAAGTATGTGCGCCGAAGTAGTCCCGCTGGGCCTGCAACAGATTAGCCGGGAGACGCTCATGTCGGTAGCCATCATAGAAGGCCAGAGCCGAACTCATAGCCGGCATCGGAACACCCAGCTTGACCGCGGTGCTGACCACACGTCGCCAGGATGTTTGAGCCTTCCTGACAGCGTTCTTGAAGAAGGGGTCGAGCAGCAGGTTTTCCAGGTCTGGATTCTTGTCGAAAGCCTGCTTTATCTTTCCCAAGAAGACCGAGCGAATTATGCAGCCACCTCGCCACATAAGCGCGATGCCGCCGTAATTTAGGTTCCAGTTGTGCTCTACGGCTGCCGCACGCATAAGTTGATAGCCTTGGGCGTAGCTGACGATCTTGGAGGCATAAAGGGCCTGACGCAAATCGTTGGTGAATTTCCCTTTGTCGCCCGTGAATGTCCTCTTCGGGCCTCTTAGGACCTTCCCTGCTTTGACGCGCTCTTCTTTCAGGGCCGACAGGCAGCGTGCGAAGACAGCTTCACCGATAAGCGTCAGAGGCTGGCCAAGATTCAAGGCCTCAATGCCGGTCCACTTGCCGGTTCCCTTCTGGCCCGCGGTGTCGAGAATAAGGTCGATAACCTCGTTGCCGTCCTCATCCTTGTAACCAAGGATGTCACGGGTTATTTCGATAAGGTATGAGTCAAGTTCGCCCTCATTCCACTCAGCGAAGACCTCGTGCATTTGTCGGTTGGTCATGCCAAGTCCCTCTCTCATCATCTGGTACGTCTCGCAAATCATCTGCATGTCACCGTATTCGATGCCGTTATGTGTCATCTTGACGAAATGTCCGGCGCCGCCCTCACCAACCCAGTCGCAGCAGGGCTGGCCATCATCTGTTTGTGCTGCGATCTTCTGAAAGATGGGCTTTACGTGCTGCCAGGCTGCGGGCGATCCGCCCGGCATAATCGAGGGGCCTCGTAGCGCACCTTCTTCGCCACCGGATACGCCGGTGCCGATGTAGAGTTTGC
>DAOWID010000057.1 GCA_030641115.1 Planctomycetota bacterium
GCACCATTTTAGATTGCTTCGTCGTAAAACTCCTCGCAATGACCCCAAGAACGCAACTTGTACGCTGTGAACGGTTACAACGCTTCTACATTAACCGTTACGTTTACAGCTTAGATCACTCAAAGAACCCGGATCCACTGCTCAAGTGCTTGCGGCAGACTTGCTCATTCAGCTCCACACCCAGCCCGGGCTTGTTGGGGATTTCCAGGTATCCGTCTTTGTAGATGGTGCCGTCGTGCTTTATGATGTCTTGCCAGTGAGGCAGCTCCACGCTGTCAGACTCGAGTGCTACAAACGAGCGGATAGCCATGCAAGCATGTCCTGACGCGATAGTGCCGACCGGCGAGCACATATTGTGACAGAGCATGTTAATATAATAGAGATCAGCCCAGTCTGCGATTCTCTTCATCTCGAGCAGTCCCCCGCATTTCTGCGCGTCCGGCTGAATAATGTCACACGCCTGCTTCTCGATGTAAGGCCGAAACGTCTGTCGCGTGAAGAGGTTCTCACCCGTAGCGATGGGGACCTTGCTCACGGCGGTCAGCCGTGCAAAAGCATCGGCGTTTTCCGGTGGCATCGGGTCTTCCACGAACCATAGGTTTAGATGCTCGACCATCTGAACGAAACGCATCGCCTCCCGCGTGTTGAGCGCCCAGTGGAAATCAACACCTAACGGAAAGTCCGGACCCAGCTCAACGCGGATCGCCTCCAATATCTTCACCCACGCCTTCATGTCCTGCGACAACAACGTGCGATTCCATCGTTCACCTCGAAATCGGTTCAGGTCAAACTTCATTGCCTTAAAGCCGTACGCTCTTGATCGCTGCGCCTCTTCGACCCACGGCCTCGGATCGATGGTATTAGGCGAGCCGGTATCATGATAAATCAGTATCTTGTCCCGAAACTTCCCGCCCAAAAGGACGTAGACGGGCACATTAAGAATCTTGCTGGCCAAGTCCCACAATGCTGTTTCGATGCCCGATATTGCGCCGGTAAGCGAGCCCGACCGCGACCCTTGTCCAACGCCCGCATCCATCATCTTGTGCCACAGGTAATCCACCTGCAGCGGGTCCTGTCCGATGATTTGTTGTTTGATACTGTTGATATGACTGATTATCCCCGCGCGGTTGTAGGCCTCGCCCAGACCATAAAGGCCGGAGTCGGTCGTCACCTTTACTAAGTGCGCATCATACTTTATCTTCACCGTAGCAGTTTTAACGTCACGGATCTTCACTTTGCCCAATTCCGTGGCCGCCCGTGGCGCCGCCTGAAGAATCCGGGGCCGATCGAGCAGACTGCCGATTGCCACCGCACTACCCGCCGCAGTCAAAAACCTTCTGCGATTCACCATAGCTGCAACTCCTTTATCTTGAATTCTAAAGGCTTTTTGCAAAATTGAGATTAGGAACAAAACCCGTGACTCAATGCCACTTCAGTTGGCATTGTCACTGACTGCCATATACCAAACTTCCTTCGCAATAACAAGCTCAGATTTCCCGCTTCTCTGTGTTTGGATCCTCCGTTGGATGTGCACTCATCAAATTCTACTGGCAAGTGTCATAGGATTAGTAAACGAAATAGGGTTGAAAAATCAAGCAAAGTCCTTTACATTGGTATATCGTATACCTATCGAATATAAAATGACCGTCTGTTAATAATGAAAGGATGTGAACATGAACAAGGCAAGACACACAATTACGCTTTGGATGTTGCTGTTTGTAGGGCTGACTTGCCTGCTGGGCGCACGGCTGAACGCTAAGCCTTGGATCGTCTTCAAAGGCGGCGACGGCCCTGGCAAAGGCAAGCACATCGTTCTTGTCACCGGTGATGAGGAATACCGCTCGGAAGACTCAATGCCCCAGCTCGCCAAAATCCTCGCTGTCCACCATGGCTTCAAATGCACCATGCTCTTTGCCATCAACAAGGAAACTGGCGAGATCGACCCGGAGACAGTCGACAATATCCCCGGCCTCCAAGCTCTCAAAAAGGCTGACCTGATGGTGATTTTCCTCCGGTTCCGCGAGCTTCCTGATGAGCAGATGAAGTACATCATTGACTACACCAACTCCGGCAAGCCGATCTTGGGATTGAGAACGGCGACGCACTCGTTCAATTACAGAAAACACAAAGATAGTCCCTACGCCAAATACAGTTTTCAAGATAGACAGTTTAAGGGTGGATATGGGCGTCAGGTCTTGGGTGAGACCTGGATCAACCACTATGGACATCACCAAAGAGAAAGCACACGTGGGTTGATCGCTAAAGGCATGGAAAACCACCCCATTGTCAAAGGTGCCGAAGATATCTGGGGGCCGTCCGATGTTTATGGCATTACGACCCTCAGCGGTGACAGCAAACCGCTGATTATGGGCCAGGTGCTCAAAGGTATGAACCCGGACGATGAGCCAAACCCGGAGAAGGAGCTTGTGCCTGTGGCCTGGACAAAGACTTATACAGGCGAACAAGGCAAAACTGCTCGCATTTTCGCCAGCACGATGGGACACGGAGGTGACCTCAAGAGCGAAGGTTTCCGCCGCCTTCTTGTGAATGCTTGCTATTGGTGCATGGAAATGGAAGACAGAATTCCAGCCAAAAGCAAGGTGGATATTGTCGGCGAGTATGATCCCAATCCGATTGGCTTCGGCGGGCACAAAAAAGGCTTAAAACCCTCAGATCACAAGCTGCCGTGAGTCGCCACGTGCTGGTTGCTGGCCAGAAGTCGCTCGAGCAGGAAGTCCAGGCCTGTGATTATTGCGCTGCCTCGTGCAGAATTTGCGCATGCTGACAAAACGTCTGCCCACAGGCCGATAAGACATCTTGTTGCTGCACATATCGCCCCCGGTGAGCTTCTTAAACATTGTTTTACAGTTCTTGGGCTGGACTCGCCAAATCGCTCTGCCGATATAATGATATGGCCCCTTTTTGTAACTGTTTAGGTTTATGAAAGGTCGCTCGATGGCCAAAGAGTCATTCAGCGTGGCGCTTCCTGGCAGAATATACCAGAAGAAGAATCGCTGGTGGTGGACCGTTAAGCTGCCGGGCGAGCAGAAGGCAAAGCCTCGTGCACTCAAGCCGCCTGGGGCACGTCTTGCCACTACAGACCGCCAAGAAGCTCAGCAAATTGCCCTCGAAATGTGGCAGCTTGCCATAAGGGCCGAAATCGAAACAACAGTCGGAGTTGAGGTCGAACAAAAGATGAAATCCTATACCGAGGAAATAGCACAAGTTAAGGCTGAAGCAACTGAGACGATAGCCAAGCTGAAAGCCCAATTCGCAGAGCAGATCAAAGCTTACTCTGACGCAGCGGCCAGGGCTGAGGAAAAGGCCAACGCAGAAGCCGCAGCGAGAACCGAAGCAGAGGCAAAGCTGAACGAAATTCTTGCTCACCCAACGAGCACTGCAGCTTGCGAATGTTGTGGCAGAGAGGATATTCCAGAGAACGACTTGGCAAGAATTGACTCAGGCCAACTGCTTTGTCCAGATTGCCTTAGGCAATTAAAAGGCTGAATTTCGTTGGAAACCAACTATATCTCCTGCTCAGGATGAACCACAAGAAATCCCGCCCGAAACGACAAACGCCATTGCCTGCGAGCTTTCAACATCCAACGGCTTAACCGACTCTTTCGGCAAAAGCAAAACATTCCCGGCGAAGTTGTACGATTGAGGCAGGTACACTGCTACATAGTCCGAAAGTCCAAGGGTCTCAAGACTCTCTCTTGTAACAAAACCGACCACCTTCGCACCTGCTCCAGGCACAATCGTGGCAAGTACCGGCTTATCAAAACTCCGTTTCTCGCCTGCGAACGCCTCAATCACGTCCTTAACTGCTGAGAAGAGCAGCTTCACTAATGGCAGCTTCTTAAAAAGCTTTTCTACAAGCTCAAAAAGCTTCTTGCCTAAGAAGTTTGACCCGACAAAACCGATAACGAATATCAACACAACTGTTAGCAGGAAGCCCAAACCCGGGACCTTTATTCCCAAGAGGTCACGAAGGAGCCCGTCCAGTCTCGTAAACACCAGCACAAGCAAAAAAACCGTTAAAGCTATAGGGACGAAGATCAAAAGGCCCTTAATAAAATAATCAATTAATTTTCTCATAAGTTTTTTCATTCTTGTGATTCCCAAAAGGACCGTCCAACCAATGAATACGAAGAGTCAAGACTAACAAGAAATAAGCCAAAGAAAAAACCCCTGTACAGGCAGGAGCGAATATATCCCCTTATTTCATTTCCTATAGTGCTTGAGATACTCGCCTTCTGCTTCACAGGGGTAAGATCAAATCGATTGTGGTTTATTCCTTACTTTTCTGAGCCGTTCTTTCTTAATCCTAACCTACCATTGTGCATCGGCAGATTTAGTTCTTGAGCTTGAGCTTTTCTCGATGTCCCCACCTTTGGCAATTAAACACTGTTTCAACACAGGCAAAATTGCCGGCAGATGAAGAGCTTCCTACTCTTTTTCCGTTCCCCCAAAACTCCAACCTGACACCTTCATTCTTTTCTCCCATACTAATCGACTTGCCTTGCTTAAACCCGATAACGAAAATACGCTTGCTCCAAATTCTTCAAAAAAATATGAGAAAACCCAAAATTTTGTGCTTTTTTCCCAAGAAATTACTGCTAACAAAGCTGACCGAGCATTCAAAATCTTATAGAATAGACCTCGCTTATGCAGGGACTCTTTGGTCTCGTATGAAATGAGTTCCGCATTACGACAAAGAATTTCTGGAGGCAAAACGATGCCGGATCATAGCATAATAGTTCAACGACCGTCAACCAGCGACACAGCTCGTGACGCTTCGTGGATCAGCAAGGCCATTATTCTTGGCCTCATGATGATAGTATGGCACCGCGCACCTTGCGTCTGGGCTGCACCCTCTTCAGGCAACGATTCGCTCCAACCGCTCAACCGATTTCCTCGAATGGTTCACGAGTACCTCGTGCAGCGCGTACGCCACGTCGAGCGCCGGGCAAATCAGCGAAGAACCGCCCTGAAAACTCGCGCCGATGCCGAAGCATACGTCCGGGATATCCGTGAGAAAACTCGGCTCTGTTTTGGCTCCTGGCCGGAGAAGACACCCCTCAATCCGCGGATTACCGGCATCGTCGACCGAGATACGTACAAAATAGAGAACGTCATCTTTGAGAGCCGCCCCGACTTTCTGGTGACCGCCAATTTGTATGTACCCAAAGGCCGCAAGTTCCCCCTCCCAGGTGTCGTAGGAACGTGTGGCCATTCAACAAACGGAAAGGCAGCCGAGGCCTACCAATCCTTCGCGCAGGGACTGGCGCGCCAAGGCTATGTCGTGCTGATTTACGACCCCATCGGACAGGGTGAGCGATTGCAGTACCCCAACGAGAATCTCAAATCGAGAATCGGCGTCGGCGTTTACGAACATCTCTATGCCGGCAATCAGCAGTTTCTCGTCGGCGAGTTCTTCGGCTCGTGGCGAGCATGGGACGGCATTCGTGCGCTGGATTATTTGCTAACACGCAAAGAAGTCGACCCAAACCAAATCGGCGTCACCGGCAACTCCGGCGGAGGAACCATGACCACCTGGCTCTGCGCCGTTGAAGATCGCTGGACAATGGCCGCGCCAAGCTGCTTCGTGACCACATTTCGTCGCAATACGGAGAACGAGCTTCCCGCCGACACCGAGCAGTGCCCACCCCACGCACTGGCACTCGGACTCGACCACGCCGATTTCCTTGCCGCCATGGCGCCGGAGCCTATTATTATACTGGCAAAGGAGAAAGACTTCTTCGACATCCGCGGCACTGAAGAGGCCTATTCCCGGCTGAAGCACCTATACAAGCTGCTCGGCGCTGAGCAAAACATCGGACTTTTCACTGGGCCTGGTTATCACGGCTACTCCCAGGAAAGCCGCGAAGCCATGTACCGTTGGTTTAATCGCGTCACCGGCATCTCCGAAGAACAGACTGAACCCAAACTCGTCATCGAGAAGGACGAGACTCTTTGGTGCGCGCCCAATGGCCAAGTTTGTGAGCTAAACTCACGACCCATCTATTCATTCACGAAAGACAAATCGCAGATGCTCGCCAGGCAGCGAGCAAAGAACCTTTCCGAGCAAAAACTCAAACGGCACCTGCCCAAGACCCTGGGGCTGCCAAAACCGTCCGCCAAGTCTCTTCCCCAATCACGCGTCCTGCAAGTTTGGCCTTCACGCAAGTATCCCAAGCCACGAGCAGGTACCTACACGGTCGAGACAGAGCCGGGGATTCATGCTATTGTGTACCTTCTATCCGACGAACGAGTCATGTCACGTCCCGCCCGCGGTAGCAAGCGGGCCATTCTATACGTGGCTCACCAATCCAGCGATGCCGAGATTCGCACCGAACCGCTCATCGCCGAACTGCTAAAAGCCGAGCCGAATTCACCTTTTTACGCATGCGATGTGCGCGGCATCGGAGAATCCAAACCTGACACTTGCCAAAAGCCGTTCCACGACCTATACGGCAATGATTTCCTCTATGCAATTCACTCCATCATGCTCGATGAACCATACATCGGACGGAAAACTTACGATGTGCTTCGTGTCCTTGACTGGCTAAAAGCTTCTGGCCATCAAGAGATACACCTGGTCGGCAAGGGTTGGGGTGCACTGCCTGCAACTTTTGCCGCGGTCCTGTCTGATAACGTCAAGCAGATCACCTTGAAAAACGCCCTGACTTCATACTCCGACGTAGCCGAGTCGGAAGCGTACACGTGGCCGCTCTCAACACTCCTGCCAAACGTCCTGGAAGTATTCGACCTGCCCGACTGCTACAAGGCTCTCAAGAAAAAGAATCTGAAGCAAATTGAACCTTGGGGCCCCAACCGCGAGCCTTTCCCGGGCGGCCTTAAGCCTTCGCTTAGGCCAACTAATCGCCGTCGTGAGAAGCGTCTGGACAATAGCTGAGTTACCAATACAGTGTGGCAGCCTCAAAGCCGAAGGCTTTGGGGATGGTTGCACCGCGGTAGACAACCGTTTGCACAGCGCGAAGATTCCTTATGATTCGCATAATACGATTTGCATATTGCCTCCTCGGTATTTTCCATGCTATGGATATGTCACTACGGTTCAATGCGAATCGTCGTTATCCCAAAGGCCTTGAGAGACACTTTGATTTCGTGTCCAGTGCAAGTTATTTCTGCTTCGTTTTCCTCCACCAGATTTGTTCGATGTGCTGTTTCAATGGTCAGATGAGGCACCGTCAGTGTTGCTGTCACTTCTCTGCCCTCGGTTTCGATCAGACGAACGATGATCCCATCTCCGTCCTCGGCTCGTTTCAATGTCAGCAGAAAAACGTTTGACTTATCAACTTGGCAAAAGCTCGCTCTTTTGTCGAGTGTTCCTTCCCTTTTGCCGTTTACACTCACGCCGATCAGTGGGTTGCCCGTCGCCCAGCCGAAATCGCGTGGCCTTCCCTCTTTCCAATCCCCGGCGTGGGTGGTGAGGCAATAGCGGAACAACATATCACCTTGCTGGACCGGCTGAAAGTTCGTGCGGAAGTTACTGTCTATTACAAACGAGTACATGTGGCCTTTTGTAACTTCACCTCGCTTGACGAAATCACGCCCAAAATCCGGCGGCGTCACGCCGTGATGCGCCTGCGAAACATAACAGGGCCACAGACCACCAAACTCCAAGAGGTGTGACTCAATGCCAGACAATGTCACGCCAACCCTGCCATCAGAGACATCCGCCCAGTGCTGTACCGCATAGTAGTTGGAGTTCGAGCCGGGGAATTGATCTCGCAAAGGTTTGATGACCGAATTCGAACCCTCGAACCGAAAATCAGGATCTGCCATCTTGAATGGGAAGGCAAAATAAATCTCCAGAAGTGGCGTAGAATCTTTCAAGACTCGATTCGCAAAATCGATTCGCTTGATATTGTCGTACAGAATAATCTCCTGGGTCAGTTGCGGGCAGCCGGCGCCTTCGCTCTGTACCACAAGGCTTCCATAAATAGGGCCGGCTTGCCCCTTTCGGATATTCCCTTTCTTTGGACTCTCTTGTTTTCCGCTTTTTACCCACCGTGCCACAAGCTGATTCAATTTGTGTGGTGCTGCTTTATCAACAATCTCCCGTGACAGTTCTTTATCGTAGATGCTCGCCACAGTGCCGGTTTGCGGATCGAGCCTAATCTTGAAGAAGCGGTTTTCCAGACTCGTTTCACCAACTACGATCCGCCAGACAGAAGGCGGACTTGAAAATGGAGCAACCTTTTCTCTTTGTGAAATCCGATAGGTCTTGTAGCCGATAGGCGGGACATCTTCCGCCACGAAAACTAATTCGAAAAGCTCATGTCGCTCGAACTGCCCTCGCCCATAACGATGGGCCGCGTACGGTACAGGAGCCAGCGGGCTGTCCAGCTCGACAATCTGGTAGGCAACTTTCCTCCCCGTTTCTTCGTCAACAAGGTCAAATGGTTCCTTCACACGGAAGCGAGCAACCCTCACCACATCTGTTCTGTTAGCAGAAAGTGCATTAAAAACTATGATGTGGCGCCCTTGCTTATCGAGTCTGATCTTATTGGCAATTCTTTCGAGACTTCCACGCAGAATAGACTCTGCAAGTCCTGCCGCCTTGTACGCATAGTGGCTTTTCTCGTTCCAGGCCCAATCCTGTCCCTTTCCAGCCGGATAGGCTCTACCCCACGTATGCTCATCATAGAGAAGCACGTTGTCGTAAGCCTCGCGAATTTCCTCAGCCGGATAGTGATAGTCACTGACTAACGACGCAATGGTCGCAGACTTCTCTGCCGAGTGTAGTCTGTCGTGAGTCACGCGATTTATGCTCGTTTGCTTGGCAGTTGAGATAGCGCCGACAACATAATCTGTCTGAGGCAGCTCCCCCCTAAATGTGCGGACGTCTTCGCATTGCTTCTCAAGCTCCTCAAAGAACATGGAGTTTGTCGCTACGATCAGTTTCGGGTAAGCCCATTTGCTGTTCCATTCTCTGGCGATATGACTTATCTTGACATCCGGAGGATAGTTGTCGACTCCATTATGTATATAGCGCATAACACTAAATGGCGTATCCTGCTTCTCCATCGCCTTGAGCATACCTGGGAGATTCGACATTACCTCCTGGTATGAATCAGGACCTGTCACTCGCTTAAAGAACCCATAGCTGCCTTGGTAGTAGACCAGCACCGTTTGTCCATCTGGCCCTTGCCAACGGAACGCATCGGGCCTGCCGTGCCGCAATATTGCCGACTCGTCCCAGAAGGTATGTATATCGCTCCTGCCCCACTCAAAATACGTCGGCAAGCCGGCAAAGAAATACTTCACTCCCGCCCCAGCCAGCACCGTCGGCAGACCCCAGCTCAAACCCGGCACATCCGTAATTGAGCCGGTCAGGATCTCCGCACCGTATTCTCGCTTCAATCGAAACGATGGATACATCAACCGTATGAGCTGCTCGTGGCTGCACAGGGCGCTAATCTCATTACCGAACAGCGCACCAATCTCAATCCTGCCTTCCTTGATGTACTTGCCAAGCTTGTCCGTAATGTCCTTAGGCCGATTCTCGATAAAATGCTGTACTGACCAGGTCCCCTCAGCCGTATATCTATACTTCGATTCCTCCGGCCAATCCTCGGTTTCATCACAAAAACGGGTAACGTCATCATAGAAACTATCATATCTGCGAAGAACGTTTTCGATCGTATCCGTGTAACCGAGGTCATGGTGCGTAATCGGAACGATACATACTCGCCAGTGCCTTTGAGGTTGCCAGGTTATCTTACGATGGTCCTGCACGTCTCCGCTTGATTTGAGGCCAAACTCAACGGGCGTTGCCTCAACCATATCAGGAATATTAACCTTGAAAGTCGTCTTTCCCTTTTTCACCTCGCCGAGAGCCGTAGACCTTTGCGCCGAATCGATCTTAACCTCCACGCTGGCTTGCACTGCTTCTGACGTATTCTCAACGGTTACGTCCACAACCTGCAGGATAGTACCCTTCTCCCTGACGAAAAGCACCGTAGGCTCAACCGACACCAAACGTAGTGCCTTATCCTTTACCGAGGCGCTCGTATCTTGAGTTCTTTCGGCTGTCACACTGTTAGTCGCAACAACAGCAACAAGAAGTGTGATACAGATTATACGACCCCACAGTTCCGATTCTGTTCCGACTCTAAACGCACTCTTGTTCATTGTGTCCTCCCTTCTATTTGACTAAGGTTCCCTCAATATCAACAAAGGCAGATTCAGCTCACAAGTGCAACAAGATGATTTCATAATCCAATCGTTCACATATTACTTGATTATCGAGAATACATCCAGCATTATCTAAGGATTTGAAAAACGGCGGACCGCCAAGGTGGTCGCATTCATCATGTTTTCATGCACCGGCCAGGCGAAGCCAGACAGCTCTGCTTTGCGTAGCGCTTCGCAGAGCAAAGCCAGCAGTGCCAATGTCAAGGTTCTAACTGCGATACACGCTCTATTATTTAGATTAAGATGCCATCCGCAAGTGTTGACATTTCGTTAGTCGGCTGTTCTAATGCGCGTACAATGAGTCGAAACCAGCGCAAATCACGATCCACGAGTCACGAGCGACGAGATACGAGAGAATATCAATAGTCGGCGATGGCGGCATGGCCACCGTCTTGGCTATCCTGCTCTGCGAAAAAGGCTTAACCGCAGAGAGCGCAAAGCACGCAGAGAAAGAAAACGAGTCGGGCTCGGCGGTCTCTGCGAACTCAGCGGTAAGAGGAAAACTAAGTGTTCGCATGTGGGGCTATGACCGCCGGCAGTTGGCGGAGATTGAATGCCACCGCGAAAACAAAAAATTTCTACCCGGCTATAGATTACCGGAGGCCCTTATATTTGAACCGGATGATGAGCGCATAATGGCTGGCGCCGACTTGATAATCTCCGCTGTCCCATGTCAGTTCATGCGTAGCGTCTGGACCCGTTTGAAAGATTACGTTCCTAAAGGTGTCCCTATCGTCTCAGTTGCCAAGGGCATTGAGAACGATACGTTGCTGCGTCCTACCCAGATCCTCGCCGACGTGCTCGGCGAAGAAATCGCGGGTCGTCATAGCGTGGAGAGCGCAGAAAAAGCAGCGCCAGGTGGGAAACACAATACGCAATCCTGCCCTCGAGCAGAGCGAAGGGACACAATACGCAATACGAGATACGCCGTCCTCTCCGGCCCGACCATTGCCGATGAGCTGGCCAGAAGGCTCCCCGCAACCGCCTGCGCCGCATCAAGTGATGAAGAATTGGCCGAGCAAATCCAGCACACATTCACTTGTCCCTGGCTGCGTGTATATACTAATACCGACATCATTGGCGTCGAATTGGCTTCGGCCTGCAAGAACATTATTGCCATCGCCGCAGGAATTATAGACGGCGCAGGCGCCGGTGATAACGCAAAGGCCGCTCTGTTGACAAGGGGGCTTGCCGAGATAACGCGCCTCGGGGTCGCAATGGGGGCCAGGCCCCAGACGTTCGCTGGGTTAACCGGCTTGGGCGATTTAGTGACAACCTGCATTTCCCCGACGGGCAGAAACCGCTCGTTCGGCGAAAGGACAGGCAAAGGCCAAACTCCCAGGCAAGCTGAGAGCGCCACTGATTCGGTCGTTGAGGGGATTGCCACCTGCAAATCGGTCGTTGCTCTCGCTGCCCGACATGGTGTTGAGATGCCGATTGCCCGCGCTGTTTACGAAGTGCTCTTCGAAAATAAGCCCGTGCAGACCGCGATTGATGACTTAATGAGGCGCCGACTCAAAGCTGAATAGACACACAAAGTCGAATAGAAGACGCCGAACACAGACGTCCCTGTAATGGCTGATCGGACATGGCTTTTCTTGTCTATCGTCGGTACCCTGGAATTGGAGTGCTTGGCTGCGTAGCGAAGCGTTTGACATGGGAAACGTCAGCTAAAAATGACAAAAGTGGACAAAATCCGAGAAGAGTGTAAAAACGTTTCAGTGAACGTATTGCAGATAATGTAATATCCTGGATCAGTGTTGTACACCGCAATGGAAAGGAGAAGATAATGGCAACTACGCGAGCCACCATCAGCCGGCGCGTTTTTTTAGTGAAATCGACGGCAGTGACATCGAGTTTAGTCTGCTTTCCCTACGTTGTGTCTGCTGCGGCCTTAGGCAGGCAGGGGCAGATAGCGGCCAGCGATCGGATTGTCATGGGTGTCATCGGTGTCGGAGGACGCGGCAGAGCAGTCATGCAAAGCTTCTTAGAGTTATCAGATGCCCAAGTCGTGGCGGTATGCGACGTTAACAAAGGAAGACGCCAACACGCTCAGAGGATGGTTGATGAGAAATATGACAAGAAAGTATGTAAAGCGTACCGTGACTTCCGCGAACTTCTGTCCAGACCGGACATCGATGCGGTTCTCATTGCGACACCTGTATTCTGGCATGTGATAATGGCCACCGAAGCAGCCAAGCAAGGCAAGGACATGTACATGGAGAAGCCGGTGGGATTGACCTTCGCCGAGGCCAGAATACTTCGTCAAACCATTCAGCGGTATGGACGTGTCTTTCAGTTTGGAACGCAGCAACGGTCGGGCCGCAATTTCCGTTTTGCCTGTGAATTGGTCCGAAACGGCAGGATCGGCAAAATCGGCACCATCAGGGTGGGTGTGCCGAGTGGAGATTTCCGTGGGAAGTTCCCGAAAAGACCGGTTCCGGAGGGCTTGGATTACGAAGCATGGGTTGGTCCTGCACAGTGGTCTGCCTTTACCGAAGCTATTCTAAACGGACAGATGCACGAACGAATCAGCCTATATTCACTGGGATTCATATCGGCTTGGGGTGTTCACCACTTGGATATCGCTCAGTGGGGAAACGGGACAGAATTAACTGGGCCAACTGAAGTTGAAGGTAAGGCAGTGTTCCCCGACGAAGGAGTACTGGATTGTGCCAAGAGCTGGGACGTGAACCTGCAGTATCCTAACGGGGTTACCATCCAATTCACCGATAACACGAAGAACAGGCAAGGTGTCCGCTTTGAGGGAGAGAATGGCTGGGTGCACGTTAATCGCC
>DAOWID010000015.1 GCA_030641115.1 Planctomycetota bacterium
ACGCGGCGGCATTTCCGGCCGAATCGGTAGCCAAGACCGTAAGACCGCTGGGGGGAGTCGATCTGAGCGATTGCCAGGTTTGTGTCAGACCCCAAGCCCGCCCAGCACCGGTGATAGTCACTGTGTTTGCGCTGTTCCAGACTGCGACCTCGCCAATCCCCAATACGGCGGGCGCTCCGGGGCCTGCCCAGTTGTCCCACGTACCATCGGCGTGGGCAATGTCCCAGAACGGAATATCTGCGATAAACACAATCTTGCCACCTGCATCAAGATACTTTCGAACCGTGCAATTAGTATCCATACTCTCGGCAACGGTGTCCGGTGTGTTGTCCCGAGCGAACACGACCACGCTGAACTTTCCGTCGGCGATGCGAGCGTCCATCCACGTCTTGAGTTCGTCGGCGTTCACAAGCGTGTACCCGGCGGTGGTGAGGCCGTCTCGCAAGGTTACGGACTCGGCCTCATTAATCCAACTCGTTCGAAATCGCGAGTCCCAGTAGACCACGCGCTGCTCCCAATCCTGCAATTGTATCTCAAACAACCACTCGTCTGCGAGTACACGAAGGTCTTTATAGTCAACCTTGCAGTCGTACGGCTCGGCGATATCGGCATCCGGTCTTAACATCAAAGGAACGCACCTGCGCGCATACAGCCTGATGTCATCAATGTAGAGCATACCGCCGCCACCAAACTTCGGAAGGTTTCTATCACCAACACCAATATATATCTTCTTGACGCTCGTAAGGTTAACGGGCGCAAAGTCGGCAAGGTCAATGTTCCACTCCTGCCAGGTATCAAGCTGTACTGCATTGGGATCCGGGTGCTCGACTACCTTAACCGTGCCGCTGCTATCCTGAACAGCCACGTATAGCTGCTCGGCATCGTTTGCAGTCACACCAACGTCCTCTGCCTGCCACTGGCCCGTAACGGTGCCGGTGGTGGTGACGTTGGAGAATTGAGCCTGAACTGTCGCATTAACGTTATTGCTGGTCAATGCTAAGCCTATGTATGTATCCGCACTCATCGTGATGTTTGCCGGGTTAGAGGCAGTTGTATCCGGGTCGAGGTTCTCATCGTTAGGCTGCGGGACCCAAGTGGTGCCGTTCGCCGAATAAGAAGCCGTGAAGGTGTTCCCTACGCGCTCTATCTTGACCCAGTACGGGAAGGTGATCTTGTCGTTGTTGCTGTGGCATGAGAACGAGTTGCCACCTCTAAGTGCCCTCTGCTGCAAGGCCGTACGACCAAGAGGTGCCAGCATACTGAATGCGTGCGGGGAGTTGGGCTCCAGGTCCTCGCGGATCATCACGCCGGCTTTGCTCCACTCGGTCGCCCCTACGGTGATGCCGAGCACCTTTGCCTGAATAGAGCCGGCGCCGGACAATCGCTTGTAGACATAGCGGAATTGGTCAGAAGCACCCCAGATATCTCCAGTGCGCGCGATAAGCGTATGGGTGTCTGTTACCGCATCGTAGCTGGAGCTATTGGCAGTTCCCGGCAGGCCCCTGAACCACAGTGTCAATGCCTTAATATGTCTTCTGGTCCAATCCTGCGGCGGCTCAAACGTCCGTTCAGCCTCTGAATAAAGGGCTTTGCCTGTCGAACCATCGTTGAGGTACTCCATCGGCATGGCCTGCTTGCCCCCGTGGACGATAGTCTGCTCAGCATAGGGCTCGGAGAGGTACCCTACAGTCGAGCCTGTGCCATTGCCGCCGGAGGGCGGAACACCACACGCAGGGTCACCGTTGTGACCCCATCCGTCGCCGTAGGTATAGAATATCCTGTTGCAGTAGTCGTCGTAGGATTCAAAATCGTCCACGATAAGATAGTCGGCTACCGTAAAGCTCCAGATTCTGCCTTCGCTGATTGTCGCGTCGGTATTGAACTCATCGATCCGCCAGTAGTAAGTTTGGCCGAACTCAACACCTTCGCCCGGAGTATAGCTGTTAGGATCAATCCTGCCTCGGTATACGCCCGTCGTTGTCGTATCAGCATCCTCTACAGCGTCCCTATCGGTGCCGAGGTATACATCATGCTTAGCCGCATTATCTCCCGGCGACCAGCTAAGGGGCGTCGCATGTTCGATGTCTGGTATTGACGCATTAGCTGGCTTAGGATTCCACGCAAGTAAAGGATCACCTCGCATAACCTGCTTAATCTCCGGTTGGGTCAGTATCTTGTCGTAGATACGCACGTCGTCCAGCACGCCCTGGAAGTAGTCCTGGGCCGCATCATGGGAGAAGCCAATGTTCACACGCTCTTGCCAGTCGAAGTCGGAAGCGTTCTTTACACCGCTGGCCCGCAGTACGCCGTCCACATATAGCTGCTGGCCGCCGATCGTCGCGCCGTAGGTGTACGCCACATGATGCCAGAGTCCGTTTGCGAGGTTCAGCCCTGTCGTCCATATCTCCTCAGTATCCCAGAGACGGATCCTGATGTTGCCGCCCGTCAGGAAGATGTGCCGGTCGTGACTGGGGCCAATATCGCTGTCCACGATGGCCATCAGCCCGCAGTTGCCGTTGGTCGTCTTGAACCACAGCGTCGCTGCGTATTCGGTCTCCGAGACGTCCAGCAGCACGCTCACATAGTCGTTCTGCCCGTCGAATTGCAGTGCCCCGCCGTGATATCCGTCTAAGACCCATTGCGGCTCGTTCCGCAGGACACCATGATTACCGTGCCCGGACCAATCAAGGGCAATATCACCCTCACCCTCATCAAGCGTCCACCGGCCGAGAAGGTCAGGGTCAGTAATAGGTATATCGGGCATGGTTCTGAAACTCCACACGTCGCCTGGATATTTGGTGGTACCAGCGATATCTGTCCCGTCGATCCGCCAGTAATAAGTTGTGTCTTCGAGAAGTGTTCCGGGGGCATAGAGGTTAGGATCCTGGTTGCCCTTGAAGGTGCCCCCGGTACCGTTAGCGACCTCGGTTTCATCGGTGCCAAAGTAGACATCGTGCCTAATCGCAACGGCACCTGGAGACCAGGTAAGGGTCGGGTCGAGGTCGACCCATTTGGCACCGTCCCGCGGGTCCGGATTGTAGGCCTCGAGCGGCGCAGCAGTAAAGCTCCAGACATCGCCTGTGTGAATCGTAGTGCCGTCAGCTTCGACCTCGTCGATCCGCCAGTAGTACGTGGTCCCCGGAATCCAACCAGCAGCCTCATACCACATGGCCCAGGCTAAGGGCTGACGGGTTTTGAACGGCGGCGTCGGATCAGTGCCGAGGTATATGTCGTGCCACTTTGCGCCAGTTCCGATCTCCCAGCTAAGTAAAGGCGAGACTACCCCCATGGCACCATCAGGCGGGTCGGGATTTGACGCCTTGAGACCAAGGTATTCTGCCACACGTATAATGTCATCGATGAGGGGCTGGCCTCCAGTGTCCCGGAAGCGAACGAATCCTCGGCCCTTATCGCCCATCACATAATGCTTCACCCACGCCGGAGCATTTCCAGCGGCGTCTGTAGCCAAAACTGTAAGATTGGTAGTAATGCCAGCAGCCGCCGGCCGCTGCGAAGTCCACGTTTGCGTTAGGCCCCAACTGGCCCCGGCGCCGGTGATGGTGACTGTGTTGCCGCTGTCCCGCGGTGCACTGGAAGTGTCGAATCCCAATATGGCCGGCGCTCCGGCATCAGCCCACGTGGTTGTGGTACCGTCCGCGTACCCTACGTAGTACATGGGAATGTCCGAGTACCACACAATCTTGCCACCTGCATCGAGATACTTTCGTAGCGTGCAGGTAGCTGACATGGTCTCGCAAACAGTGTCCGGTACGACGTCTCGACAGAACACGACGACGCTCAACTTCTTGTCGGCGATGCGGGCATCCATCCACGTCTTGAGTTCGCCGGCGTCGAGGATCGTGTAGCCGGCAGCCGCCAAAGCGTCTCGCGTGGCCTCGCCACCACCAGCCCAGCCGGACGGGTAGCTCCCGTCCCAATAGGCGGCGCGATCCCAGTCCTGGGCTTGCACCTCACCCAGGCCTAACAGGGCCACAAAAAGAATTAGATAAATCAATCTTTTCCACATAATAGACCTCCTGCAAAAAGAGTTAGTAATGACCTTGCTTTGGCGACACACCAAAACACTTGTTCTTTTCGACAATCAGCAATAACAGTAATGAATCTTTGGCTCCGCCCTTTTACTTCGTTGTCCTGCGTGTCTCAAGCAACGTCCGATAAAAAAGGCACCAACAACTTCACCCCTCCTCCGGGTTCTGCACCTATTACAATGTGTTTCGCGTTTGGCTCTGCCTCCTTCCTTCAAAAGGCTCAATGTGAGCCGTTAGTTAGAATGTAGAGATATTTGCTGTGAGGCACAAAGTGAAGACCGCAACTCAGTACCTCCTGCCGTGTAATCCTCCTAAATTAAGCAACCGTATAAGGATGCGCGACCGTAGCAAGCGGCAGTTCGCGGACCTTAATAGTCTATTTATACCAAATGTGGGCGCCTGGCTTCAAGGAGAATTTCTCAAGTTTTTCAGAAGAGATTTTAGAGGGGGGTTTCGGCAATCGTGCAAAAACGTGTAAACACTGCGTATACACTGTGTTATGGATATTTGTCGGCGGAGGTTTGCGTAAACCCACCGCTGGAAAGTTGTTTTTCACCGCGGCAGGGGTTATTTTTTCCCACTGCAAATATGGTGCTCTGTTATGCTAATCACATAAGCTAAGTGCTCTTGCCAGCAAACAATGGTGGGCGCACAGGTGCACTTGCCCCTCCCTGACGGTGGGGCTCTGTTTGACGAAGCCCATATACTTCTTGTGATCCGTACGACGGATCACCGGCTCACTTCGCAAGTGCGGACTTTATCTGAGCTATCGTAACTCCCAATGTTGCCTCGGCAACCGCACTAAGGTCCGCTTCGGAACCCTGGAGGTGGTACGTGCGGTGGGTGTGAGATATAGTCTCGCCCGGCGAGAGCTGCGCACCCGGAGATGAGGTTTCGAGCTCATAGAACGGCCCGAGAGGCTTGGCACCAGGCTCAGGAGGGCCATCATTATAGGAATTAACGACATCGCCGGCGTAGGGCTGCTTCTGAAGCTCCCACATAGAATTGACGTAATCGGTAACTCCCGCAGGTTTGTTGTAGTGAGCAATTGTCAAGACGCTGTTGACGGCGTCGAAACTGCCAAGCACGGACTTGGCGCGCTGCGGAGAAAGACCAATCTTGCTGCGGTATTGCCCGTCACCACTGAAAAATAATAGACCTTCCTTGATCACCAGCCGATCCGCAGGCACCTTGCCAAAATAGGCGTCGTTCACGATCGGGCCGAACTGGTCCTCGGATCCGGCGTTGAATGGGACCACAACTGTCGTTGCAGGCGAGGGATTGAACATGCCAAGAATCCAGATCGAGAGTAGGCCGGTCTCCTTTTCCCAGGCATTTTGGCCGGTGTTTGTCATCTTGTTGATTGACTCAAACGCGACCATTTTGATTGCTGCGGCCGGTGTCGTCCCTAACGCTTTGACGGCCTCGTCATGCTGGAGAACTCGAACTTCACGGTCCACCCGTAGGTTAAAAACGGTGCCGGAGTAGTTCACCAAGTGCATGTCCTTTTTCAAGGTCGCGCTGCTTGCTGTTTTGGAAACGAGATCAAATGGCTCTGTGTCAATTGGCGCGGGCGTGAACCAGTTTTCGAGGTCGAAGGGTACGCCATTCTTGAAGAAGACCGAAAATTGGCCACCCTCAGGCCCGATCCAGAAACGGTCTTCGCCACCGTATACATTGATGTGCTCTTGAATCTCGCCGGATGCAAACAGCTCACGGTTGATCCAGCCGAAGCTCAACCCCCCTGCTGCCTCTGCGGTACTGGTCATCACACGTCCTTGCAACTTTGGCAGCACGGCCACCTGGCCATTGCCGGAGCCGTCCGATAAAAGCACCACATCAGTGTACTTCCTGAGGAATGCCAAGTCATCGCCAAATGTTTTTTTTGCCATTTTCGACTTATCCTCCACACAGCCTGCTGAGATTGCGATAGCCAACAGAGCAATCAGTAGTTTTACGTGCCTCATTGTTTGGCTCCTTACACGTGATTAAGAAAACCTAACTATCGATCATCAATAATGACTTATACATTTCTCGACCTGACTTGTCAGGGTAATCTGCCGCGGTGGCCTTGTCAACCTTTGCTTGCCTTCTGAGCAGTATTTGAAAGAGGTGACTGGTTGTAACAACTTCTGTCAGTCTGGATTATACCACGGTTCTGTTTTAAGCCACTCGTTCGCCATTGTGGCCAGGTCTCGAAAATCGACTATGCCGTTGTTGTCGAGGTCAGCCTCGAGAGTATGTTCAGCAGCGATGGCAAACCATGAAAAGGCTGTAATTCCCTGAACATGAAAGGTGTCACCTGAAATATCTCTTTGTGCGTCAAGTTTATACCAGGACTCACCGTTATCAGACGAATTGAGTAGTATCAAAGAATCTTCCGATAATCCCAGATTCGTAACATCAGCTTCATTGAAACCTATGGTAATGTCCGCTGAAAACATCAGACCGGTCATTCCAGTAATTTCCCAATAATAAGGTAAAACTCCTCGTTCAATTCCGGCAGGAGCGCCAGAGAATTTCCTTACATAGACTTTCCCATAACCACTGCACGAGGAGAAGTCGATAATTAGACCATAGCCCGCAAACTCAATGGGATCCGAGTCGCCAGGAACTACGGTCCGGAATGAACATTCATCGCTTCTAACAATGAATTTTGCATAGTTGTCTTCTTCATAAGTCCTTACGACATAGACGTGGCCGACCAGACATAACTTCTCACTTGTGGAGTAGCCTGTTTCGGCCGCCTCGGTGACGGAGTCGAAATCCACGGCTCCCGCATCGTAGAATCCGTTGCGACCGTTGACGTAGAAATTCCGGAACTTCAGCACGTCCTGATCTTGGCGCATCTCGATATCCCGAACTGAGCCAGGATATTCGTACCCCTCAACTTTGCCATCCGAGAAATCAACTCCTCCAACGCCGTTGAGCCAGTCAATTGTACCTGTCCGGAGATTTCCCGCGGCGAAGCTGCGGCTGCCGTCCGCTTGATAGACATACTCGATGATGATTCTGCGATTAGGGTAAAGCTTCCGGTTTTCTATCGCAGTTCCTCCTGCGGGAGGCGTGAACGTACCGTAGTGGTATGCGTAACCTGATGCCGATGCAACAACATTGTGCTCGGTTATGGACAAATACCCAAAGCGGTGCGTCCCTCCGAAGGAATATCGCCCATCCTGGAACGTGGTCATCGACATGTAAGGCATATTTCGTGTCCCGTAATTGGCAAAAGGAAAAGAAATAGAAACATGTGCACCATTGAAGGGCTGGTTATTCTCGTCCACAACCGTTCCAATAACGGATGCTAGATTTTGAGGAGAGGTTTTCGCCATTTGGAATTCCAAATAGGTCATTTCTCCTTCTAAAATCGTAATAGATGCATCGATCGGATCGTACCCAAAGGCGCGCAACACAAATCCTTTCGCCGGTCCTGCGTAGTGTGATGAACGAGTGCGCCCCATAATAAACCAGCCGCCCTCGTAGACTCTGTGAGGGGCGTCGATCCCATGACACAGGTTTACTAAGACATCCTCTCCACCGCTAATATGGGCGCCATCACTCATCGTAACCCTTCCTGCTGTACAGATACCTCCATTCGCAATCAGGTCGGCGATTCTTTCGTCAAGAATCTGCTGCAGGTCTGGTGGAAAATCGTTGTAATCCACGGCCATCAGCGGGACAGACAGAAAACTGGTAAGCAAACAGGAAATCAGAAGTTCTCTTATCAACTTGTATGTTTCCATTTGGAGACCTGCTGTTTAGAATTCGTTCTTTTGCAATAAGATGAACCAAAAGTACTTTTTGCTTCCTCGAACCTGTATTGTAATGATTAACTGGATGTATTGTCAATACTTTTTTCGAGAAAATCAGTAGTATTTATAATGTCTCGATTTAACGGTTTTTGCTTGAGCGCGATTAATTGATTTCACCAAAAGCGAATCTTTGATATTGACTATTGGATTCGTAGTTGGTAATTATTCGTGAAATGATAGGAATGTGTTTTCATGGCTGAACGGATTGTAAAAATAGGGCTTGTCGGCTTTGGCACGGTGGGCTGTGGCGTGGCAAAGCTGATAAGCGAAGAGGCCGATTCTATTGTGGCTAAGACCGGTCTGCGTCTTGAGCTTGGCTGCGTGGTGGATACAGATACGGAGTCGGCGCGGCCTGTAAAGCTGCCGGACGGCGTTTTGACCGACGATATAGACAGACTACTAAACGACGATACTATCCAAATAGGCGTTGAGCTGGTCGGCGGAACCGACGCGGCAAAAGAGATTCAACTCAAAATGTTGCGAGCAGGCAAAGATGTGGTTACGGCCAACAAGGCCCTGCTGGCTGAGCACGGAAATGAGCTTTATAAAGCAGCTCAGCAAAACGACCGTTGCATCGCATTTGAAGCGAGCTGTGCGGGCGGCATACCCATTGTCTCAGCGATCCGAACGGGATTAGCGGCCAACAATATAAACGCAATGTACGGCATCGTCAATGGAACGTGCAACTATATACTGTCTAATATGACCAGCCAGGACCAGGATTTTTCGCAGGCCCTGACGAAAGCACAGCAAAAAGGGTATGCCGAAGCCGATCCTACATTGGACATCAGCGGCGGTGATAGTGCGCACAAGCTGGCTATTCTTGCCTCTATCGCCTTCGGATGTGAAATCACACTGGATGATATATTCGTGGAAGGCATTGAAGCAATCTCGAAAAATGATATTCGCTACGGTGGCGAAATGGGCTACTGTCTGAAATTGCTGGCAATAGGACAAAAGGATGCACAAGATAAGGTCTCACTGCGGGTGCACCCTTCCTTCATTGCCAAGGACAGCGCTCTTGCCCGCGTAGACGGCCCGTTCAATGCTATCAGTATATTCGGCAATGCCGTAGGCCAAGTGATGTACTACGGGCGAGGTGCGGGAATGATGCCGTCTGCAAGTGCCGTCGTTGCGGATATTATCGACGTGGCTCTGGGCAATTCGGCTACTACTTTCCAGCATCTGCACCTGAGACCGAGGAACGAGGTGGAACCACTAATAGTAAAAATCGGTGACACCGTGAGCAGGTTTTATATCAGACTTATGGCCAAGGATCAGCCAGGTGTAGTGGCCTGCTACGGCAAAGTGCTTGGCGACAACCAGATAAGTATATCCGGAGCGTTGCAGCACGAAGGTAGTGGGCCTGATAACACAGTGCCGGTGGTTATTATCACACACCAGACGCAGCAGAAGAACATGAGCGCCGCATTGGCCGAACTGGAAAAACTGGATGTCTTCAGCGGTAAGCCGGTGTGCATAAGAATAGTCGATATACCAGAGGACAAAGAGGGCTGAAATCTAAGAAGTTGAATGAGGAATGGATATCCAAAAAGCGATCCTGGATGCTCGTGTAGAAACCACCCCCAAACAAGTTTGAGGGTGCCACCCATGTTTGTTTGATAACGCGAAGCTCGATAAGTTTGATATGACTAAATACGTAATAATAGTTCCTGACGGGGCAGCGGACGAACCATTGGAGCAGTTCGGCAATAAGACTGTGCTGGAAGCCGCTGATACACCGAATATGGACAAAATCAGCACGGAAGGCAGGCAGGGTGTTGTTCGGACGATTCCTGCGGATATGGAGCCCGGCAGCGATGTTGCGCAAATGAGTATGCTGGGCTATGATCCGCTGCGCTATTATACCGGCCGCGCACCAATCGAGGCGGTGGCACGCAACATCAAGTTATCAGCCGAGGACTGGGTGTTCAGATGTAATCTGATTACCATTGCCGATGGCAAAATGGCTGACCATAGCGCCGGACATATCTCAACCGAAGAGGCCGGCAAATTAGTAAAAGAGTTACAGGACTACCTCGGCAATGAGCAACTTTGCTTCCACACCGGCGTAAGCTATAGGCACCTGTTGGTGTTCAAGAGGATCGGCTTCGATGTTCAGACCTATCCGCCGCA
>DAOWID010000080.1 GCA_030641115.1 Planctomycetota bacterium
GCTTTGGCAAAATGGCCTTCCGTAATCCCCAAACGAACTACCTTGGCGTCAAGTCCCTCTTCAGCAATAACTTCTGAGATAAGAGTCCCCAAGCCACCATGCAGAGAATGTTCCTCTACAGCAATAACCTTTTTCGTTTTTTGAATCGAATCGATGATTCCTTTCTTATCCACCGGCCTTATAGAGGAAACATTGATGACCTCTGCGTTTATGGAATCGGCTTTTAAGGTTTGTGCGGCGGCATAAGCTTCGTGAACAACTGAGCCCATGGCAAAAATGCTTACGTCATCGCCTGAAGTAAGGACATCTACTTTGCCAAGTTTGAATTGATAGTCTTTGCTATGAAGTACAGGGAGCTTCGCGTTATCCATTCTTATATAAACCGGTCCGACATACTCCAGAGCAAACCCGAATACTCTTTCCGTTTCAACCGCGTCAGAAGGGGCTAAAATGATAATATTGCCCAAACCTCTCATGATGGAAATGTCATCGATTGCATGATGAGTACTTGCCAGTGGACCATAGCAAACACCGGCGTTCAGGCCCACCAGTTTTACATTCGTATCCGAATAACATACATCATTCTTAACCTGCTCATTAGCTCGAGCTACTAAAAAACAAGCTGCATTAGCGGTTACAGCTACGTATCCCCCCAGAGATAACCCCACGGCCACACCAATGAGATTCTGTTCTGCAATCCCAACATTAATAAGCCGGTCAGGATATTTTTCCTGGAAAGGAGCAATTTTCGAGGTGCTGGTAGAGTCACTCACCAGAACTACCAGGTTAACATTATTCTGAACCGCTCGGATAAAGCATTTGACCATGACCTCTCTAAGGTCTATTCTTGCCTGCTCTGCCATTATTCCAGCTCCTCTATGGCCTGTGCAATTTGGTCACCGATCGGTATTTTGTGGTGCCAGGATGCCCTGTCCTCGATAAACGAAACGCCCTTACCTTTGGTGGTGCGGGCGATAACCACGTGGGGTCGACCATTGTGCATATCCAGCCCTTCGATCGTCTCGATAAATTTCGCCACATTGTTGCCGTCCGTGACGTGGACGTCAAAGCCAAAGGCCTTCCACTTATCCTCCAGAGGTTCCAGTGCCATGATAGTTTCCGTGCGGCCAGCTAATTGTAAGGTGTTGCGATCGACGATAACGATAAGATTATCGAGTTTGAAATGTGCGGCACTCATGGCGGCTTCCCATACGGAGCCTTCCTGAAGTTCGCCATCTCCGGTGAGTACAAACGTGCGGAAGGTTCTCTTACTCATTTTCCCGCTGAGCGCCAAACCGACGCCCACCGAAAGCCCGTGTCCTAACGAACCAGTATTTAAATCGATGCAGGGGGTCTTCTGGCACACGGGATGGCCGGGTAGCGCGGAATCAAATTGCAGATAGGTCCTCAACAAAGATTCGTCAATATAACCCGCTTCGGCGAGGGTACAGTAAAAACCACCAATTCCATGACCTTTACTGAGAACAAGTCGGTCCCGGTTGGGATGGTTGAATTTATTTCTGTTGATGTACAGAATGCGGAAAAACAAGGAAGCCAGGATGTCTGTCTCAGACAAGTCGGTCCCCGTGTGCCCTTGGCCGGCATGGGAGTTCATCCTTATGATTTTTTTGCGTATCTCTTTCGCTTTCTCCACAATTTCATCCGGTGGTAATTGAAATTCATTACTCATGACTGTAAAGGTCCCATTTCATATATTTTGATATGGCCTCATAAGGATAACCTAATACATCAAGCTTTTTCAGCAGTTGTTTTCTTGCTGTTTGGGCGAGCTTGGGGTTAAAAAATTCTCGGGTGCTTACAATCAGACCGAACGCTATATCTTTCTGCATTATCTTCATTCTGCCGCTCCTATATGTGCAGGTTACTTCTCTTTAACATTGAACTTATCAATGGCAACAGCCAAAAGGATCACAAAGCCTTTGATGGAAAGCTGCCAAAACGGTGACACATCCAAAAGGACCAGCCCATTGTTGAGCACACCAATGATCAAAGCTCCGAGCACTGTGCCGAGAACAGAGCCTTTTCCTCCGGACAGACTTGTGCCACCAATGACCACAGCTGCGATCGAGTCCAACTCATAGCCCATACCAGCATTAGGCTGAGCCGAATCCAGTCGGGCAGTAGTAATCAGACCGCCAACGGCAGCCAATGCGCCCGACATTATATACACCCACATCTTTATTCTGTTGACATTCAAACCTGAGAGTTTAGCCGCTTGCTCGTTACCGCCGACGGCGTATATATATCTGCCGAACCTTGTCTTTCTCGTCAACACCATACTAGCTGCGACCATCACCGCGCAAATCCAAACGGGCGCCGGTATGCCCAGGAGCCACCCCGTGCCCATGAAGGCAAAGGTTTCACCCAAGCCGGTTATGGGAAAACCTTTCGTCCACAGCATCGTAAAGCCCCGGGCAATGGTCAGCATCGCCAGGGTCGCTACGAACGGAGGGACCTTAAACTTGGTAATCACAAATCCATTAAAAAAACCCAGGGCCGAGCCGACGAAAATCGCGCCCAGCACTGCACCGAGGAACGTGTACCGTATCCACAAGTTGAACATTGGAAGTTCTATACCATTTTTAAGTAGCCCGGCCGCTACAGCTCCACTAAGTGCAAGAACCGAGCCTACCGACAGATCAATCCCGCCCGTCAAGATGACAAGTGTCATGCCCACAGAAATGCAGACATTAACTGATATCTGTCGCGTCACATTCCACATGTTGGTGACAGTGAAGAATTTGTCCGACAGCAGGGCCATCCCGAAGACCATCAGCAATAGTGCAATTAAGGATTGTGACTTCTTCAGATAGAGTTTGTAGTCCTGCAAAGGCTCCATTCTCTATGCCTATACCTATACTGTTTCCTGCTCAGGTGGTTTTGGGGATAGCCGCTCTCATAACCAGCTCTTCAGTAGCTTGCGAACGCGCAAACTCGCCGGCTTTTTTGCCTTCCGCCAGAACAATTATCCGGTCTGAAATCGCCAAAATCTCTGGAAGTTCAGAAGAAACCATCACTATTCCCAAGCCGGCTTGGGCAAGCTCGCTTATCAGCTTATATATCTCATTCTTGGCATTCACATCGATTCCCCTGGTAGGTTCATCCAGCAGCAGTACCTTTGGCTCGGTTGCCAGCCATTTGGCCATAACCACCTTTTGTTGGTTACCACCGCTCAGGTTCTCCACGCTTTGCCAAATGGAGGCAGTTCGGATTCTGAGCCGACTCATATAGTCTCTGGCTAGTTGCCTTTCCAACCGACTGCTCAAAAGCCAAAACCGTTCCGTCAGTTTTAGATTCGCCAGACTAATATTAGCCCCCACGGACATCAAGAGGATCAACCCCTGCTGCTTTCTATCTTCAGGGACAAGACCGATTCCGAAGTCTACGGCTTCCTTGGGCGACCTGATACTCACTTCCCGGCCTTGCAGGAGCACCCGGCCGGACGATTGATTTGGGCGCATTCCAAAAATTGTCTCCAAGAGTTCGGTTCTACCCGCTCCCATCAAGCCGAATATTCCCAGGACCTCACCCTTTCTCAGGCTGAAGCTTACGTGATCTACCAGGTAATCTCCGGGACGTATCGGATGGTTAAGGCACACGTCCTGGATACTGAAAACCTCCTGCGCTCGGCTGGCCTCCGTCTTGATGAAAAAGTCCTTTATATCTCTGCCGACCATCATGCGTACTACGTCATTGTGAGTGACCTCTTCAACAGGGCTGGAACCTACAACCTTTCCGTCCCTCAAAACGGTCACTCTATTAGCGATCCGGAAGAGTTCGTCGAGCTTATGCGTGATATAAACAATAGCTACGCCATGCTCAGTCAGCGACCTGATCAGATCAAAAAGAACTTGCGCCTCTCGTTCACTTATAGCTGACGTCGGCTCATCCATGATGATAATGCGGGCATCCAAGGAGAGTGCCTTGGCGATCTCCACTATCTGCTGCTGCCCCACACGAAGATCACAAACCGCCTCCGTGGGGTCTATCTGAACATTTAGTTTGCGCAGCACATTTTCTGTCTCACTGGACATCCGCTTGTAGTCAATCAAGCCAACACGATTGAGGAGTTCCCTACCCAAGAAAATGTTTTCCGCCACGCTTAGATATGGAATCAAGTTCAATTCTTGGTGTATTATGGCAATCCCTTGATCTTGGGCCTCTCTGGGACTGGAAAAAGATACTTCTCGGCCTTGTAGGAAGATTTCTCCTTCGTACTGAGGATAAACGCCCGATAGGACCTTCATCAGCGTAGACTTACCCGCGCCATTTTCCCCCACCAGGGCATTCACTTTGCCCCGGTACACCTGAAAGTCAACTCTGTCCAGAGCTTTGACTCCGGGGAATGTCTTGGTGACTTGCTTCGCTTCTAAAACGATGTCTGTTTCTCTGGGCAAAATCATAGGTACCAATGCGCTATTCTATCTCCAGCAAGATGGGAATCACGTACAAGGGATGAATTTCCGGCTCATCTTCACTGACTTCCGCCGCTCCCACAAATCTCACCGTAATTCCCTTGTCAACCTTTTCCAGAAAAGGCGGTATGACGTCTGTGGCAACAATCTTGTTTATTTGCTCGGATATGTTGTTGAAGTCCCTGCTGTTTGGAAATTGGCTCGCATCCACCAGGCCGGAGGCATCTCTGACAGCGTTTCCGAAGATGTAATTCGTAGCAACAATAATGTCAGGATCAAACGGCGGCCTTTTTATGCTAACAGACACGCCATTTTCATTCATGGAAATGACTGTACCTTTGCCCGACAATAAGAAACAGCAAACACTGCTAATACCGAGAGTGCGCCCATATCTGTCCC
>DAOWID010000129.1 GCA_030641115.1 Planctomycetota bacterium
GACGGCGGGAGCGGCTCGGGACACCGCGAAGCGCGTGCCGATGCCGAAGCCGTCAATCTGTGCACCCCGTTTGAGCAAGTCATGAATCTTGAACTCATCAAGGTCGCCGCTCACGAAGATATTTAGAAATGACAGGTCGTTTTCTTTGAAATACTCGCGGGCGAAATTGCTGAGCTTGACCAAATCGCCACTATCAATACGAATACCTCTTATTTTGACACCTTTTTCATTCAGGAGTCGTTTTGCCACTGCGGCGGCTTTCTTTATCCCTTCAACAGAGTCGTAAGTATCGACCAGCAGCATGGCGTTTTGGCCGTACGTGTCGGCAAAACTGCTGAAAGACTCTTCTTCGGAATTGTGGACCTGGATAAAGGAGTGCGCCATGGTTCCTGCGGGCGTGAAATCGAGCTGTCTTGCGGCGAAGACGTTGCTGGTTGCCTTGAAGCCTGCAGTCTGAGCTGCTCTTGCCGAACGCAGAGAGGCTATAGGTCCCTGGCAGCGCCTTAGGCCGAAATCTACGACCGCTGCGTCTTTTGCCGCAATACAGATTCTTGCAGCCAGTGACGCTTCAATGATTGAGAAGCCGAGCATGTTTAAGACGTAGCTCTCCAGAATCTGCGCGGAGATTAAGGGACCGGCTGCTTCAAGAATCGGTTCGCCCGGAAAGAACACGGTGCCCTCAGGCAAGGACCTGATTCTTACATCCGGCTTGAGCTCTGAAAGGTAGCTCAGGAAATCATCTGAGAAGATTTTCGTAGAGTGGAGGTATTCGATGTCGGCTTGAGAGAATCGAAACTCACGAAGGTACGACTCGACTTCGCTAAGGCCGGCCATGACGAAAAAGCCCCAGTGCTCCGGCAGCCGTCTGATAGTGACCTCAAAGTAAGCGGTGTCGTGCATTTGCTTTTGAAAATAGACCTGAGCCATTGTCAACTCGTAGAGGTCGGTAAAAAGGGAGGGAGTGCCGTTTATCAGCCACATTGCAGGTGCCTTTTGATGTCACTGAACTCAGTAATCTCGACGCCCATGTGCTCAAGCTCATTGAAGACGTCTTGCTCGGGGCGTGTCTGGAGCCCTTTGACTGCGTCCTTGAGCAGAGAAAGTTTGATGTCGGCGTGTTTAGCGAGTCCTCGCAGTACATAGTACACACAAAAATCAAGGGCGACGCCGAATACTACCACGGCCTTTGGGCTAACCAGGTGCACAAGCATATCAGTGTTGGGATTTTCAAATACGTCTACGCTCCTTTTTCTTACCACGATGTGGAATTGGTCTTTGTCGATTAGCTTTCGCACGGCGTCCTCTGCCATCGGATCGATTTCTACATATTCGATGGGTAACTCACCCAGATATCCGACTCGCTCGCCGCCGGCTGAGCCGGCCATACAATGCGGGGGAAAGGTTTGCTTGAAATCGGGTGTCTCGGAGATTTCGTTGTCATCTGTGCTGTGCCAGTCGATGTCGGCTATGACGGAGAAGCCGTTCTCGAGGGCGAACTTGCGGACCTGCCTTACTTTCTCGATAATCTCTTCGGCACCGGCCACATACAGCTTGCCCTCAGGTCGCATGAAGTCAAACTGGGTGTCGACATCCCAAAATACCGTATCCTTTTTCATAGAAGTCTCTTTCTTGCTGCAACTAAGATACTCTGCTGGGTTGCAATTTGCAAGATGTTATTCCACCACAAGGCGAAAGCTGCTACAATCGCGGGCCATAGCAAAAGTGGCATAAGCTGTGTTGAACAAACTGAGCCAAGAAAAGTAGTACATTCACTGCATGAAAGGCAAGCTATGAAGAACTATAGGAAGGAGCTTTGGTTCAATACGACCAGCAGAAGGGAGTACATCAATATCACGCCACAGGTTGAAGCATGCCTGCAAGAAAGCGGGATCAAGGAAGGCTTTGTGCTCTGCAATGCTATGCACATTACTGCGAGCGTGTTTATCAACGACGATGAATCCGGGCTGCATCATGACTTCGAGGTGTGGCTTGAGAAATTGGCGCCTGAGAAGCCGTACTCGCAGTATCGGCATAACGGCTTTGAGGACAACGCCGATGCACACTTGAAACGCAGTGTTATGGGCAGGGAAGTGGTGGTAGCTGTCACCGGCGGCAAACTGGATTTTGGGCCGTGGGAGCAGATATTCTACGGTGAATTCGACGGCAAGAGAAGAAAGAGGCTCCTTGTCAAAATCATCGGCGAGTGAATCTGTGACTCGTTGCCTGTGGCTCCTATCTGGGATTGGCTTGAATGAAGTTGGCAGCCACCGAGAGCAATGACGAGATTCAAAAATCAGAAGCACAGGAGGTAGCTGTGACGGTTAATTCCGATTTGTTTCGCAGAAATTAGCGTTTGACAGACCAGTGCTTTTGCGGGATGATGAACACCGGCTTAGTAAGGTTTCAACTTTTTGATGAACAGAAGAGACTTCCAAAAATTAGCGAGAATAAGATTAGGTGATGCTCAAGCCCTATTAAAAAAAGGGTGTTATTCGGGAGCATATTATTTAGCTGGGTACCTAGTTGAATGTGGATTAAAAGCTTGTATTGCGAAACAAACAAAACAGTTTGACTTTCCACCCGACCGAAAGGTGATCGATGCGGTCTATATCCACGACCTCACGAAACTGATTAAGTCTGCAGGTCTTGAGGTAACCTTTAACAAAGATCTGGAGAAAGACGAAAAGTTGGCTTCTTATTGGTCTGTGTTAAAAGACTGGACAGAATCAAGCCGATACGAAGAATATGACCAACAGAAAGCTAAAGATATTTATCAAGCAATCGCAGATGAAAAGCATGGAGTTTTGCAATGGTTAAGCCGACGCTGGTAGATGCCGATATGAAAGCTGGTGAAGCTTTGCTAAGTAAACTGGACGAGATCAAATTCGATGTTAGGGCAGCTTTTTGGTTCTATATGCCCGACTCTGAGGAGTGGCGCTTAATTTTTGCTTCACCAGCAGTAGATAAAAAAGGACCAAAAGAGGCCTATGAGAAAGTACAATCACAGCTACCAGAATTAAAGGAAGAATTAGAGCAGGATTACGAGTTGTCTCTACAGAACATATCTGTGGTCAGCCCAAATGATGATTTGGTCAAGCTTTTGAAAGCAGCAATTAAGACAGGGCCGGGAGTATCCCCTATTCGGTTTACAGGAAACGTAATTAACAATGTGTTCATCGAGGATGCATACATATACCGCGTCGTGTGACCTATTGGCCACCCCTGATTAGGCGCTGCCAAACAGGTGCCCTCTGAACACAATACGAAAAAGTGCAGGTCCTGCTTTTCCACTATCTCCGGGTCGGTGGACCTAACCCAAGCACCAAAAGTCGGATGCTTAGTTGATGGAACTATTACTTTTCCTTTCACAGGTGTTCATAATATCGCTTTCGGGTGTGATGGCTCCGGGGCCGGTGACGGCTGCAGCTATCGCGATGGGGACGCGGAGCAGATTTGCCGGGGCACTTATCGCTGTTGGGCACGGCATTATTGAATTTCCACTGATGATTCTGATTGTGTTAGGGATGGACAAGATACTTAAATCAACTGGTACCCAAATCGTAATCGGGCTGGCAGGCGGGCTGTTCCTTTTGATTATGGCAATTCAAATGCTAAATAGCTTGAGGCACACAGAAGACCAACCGGCTAAAGCCACGAAAGGTGAGCCAGTGGTAGCCGGCATAATATTATCCGGGAGCAATCCTTATTTCCTGCTCTGGTGGGCGACAGTAGGGCTGGCTTTGGCTACTACAGCCAGGAGCTTCGGCGTATGGGCTTTTGTGTTGTTTGCTGTGCTGCATTGGCTGTGCGATCTTGCCTGGCTCTGCGCACTGTCCTGGGCAAGCTTTAAGGGCTCGGTACTGCTGGGGCCTATCGTCCAGAGAATAGTGCTCGTGATTTGCTCGGTGGCACTACTTGCCTTTGGGATATTTTTTGTCTATAGGGCGACCAGACTTATTAACGTGATTTGACTCAGAATTATTCACAAAATTATGAAGAAGGGAACTTGCTATGAGCATTAGCGAACCTCGCAAGAACTCACCGGTATCGACGGGTCTATTAACTTCGCCAGCGGTGTATTTGATTGTCGCTTCAGTCGTATTCATCATGGGAGTCGGCAGTTGTGGGGTAATCCCACTTTTTGCCAAGGCGCAGAAAGCGCGTGCCAGGATAACAAAAGGCCCGGTGCTGCTTCGCGTATATCAAGATAGAGCTGCTGTTATGTGGGAAACTGACACGCAAGAGCCAGTGAGACTATACTATGGCAAAGACGGAAAGCTGGACAAATATGTTGAGAGCAGAGGACGGAAGGTACAATACGAAGCCAAAATAGACGGCAAGCGAGCCGTTAAGAAAACCGTTTTCATCCATAAAGTGTGGCTTGACGACTTGGAGGCCGGCCAAGATTACAGCTACCGCGTTGCTTGTTCTCAGAGGCAGAGTAAGACATATCAACTCCGTACTGTGCCGGTTAGCACCGATGAGGTGAGGTTCATAGTTTATGGTGACAGTAGAACCCATCCGAAAACTCACCGAAAATTGGTGGAACTGATGATAAGGAAGAATGTTGATTTCGTGGTCCACGCCGGAGATTTGGTGAGCAGTGGCGACCGTTATGAACAGTGGGGGCCTCAGTTCTTCCAGCCACTAAAGGGACTGACTGAGAGCGTTCCCATCTATATTGCTAAAGGCAACCACGAGGGTAACGGCGGCAATTACGAAAAACTGCTGATTCCTGGCGGCGAGGGCAACAGCTTTAGTTTCGACTATGGGCCCGTGCATTATTTTTGCGTAGATAATGTCTCCAGAGGTCTGAAAGCTGACAAGCAGTTGGGCCTGATTGCGGCCGACGCGAAAGACAGCCAGGCTATGTGGAAGTTTGTAAGCTATCATGTGCCAAGCGTTAATTTCGGCGGGCATTGGTCGAAGTGGGGATATCCGGATGCGCTGGCGACTCTGGCCAAAGCAGGTGTGGATCTTGTCGTAGTGGGTCACTCACATCAGTATGAGAGGTTTCGGCCTGTGGCACCACCGTCCGGGACGGATGGGAATTACGTAACTTACATTACGACCGGCGGTGGCGGTGCATCCCTATCTGGCGTCGCTCCGATTCTCTATCACGCATCCGCAAAGAAAATACATCATTTCTGCCTGTTCAGCATCAACGGCAATAAGCTAACCATGGAGGCCATTGACATTGACGGGAAGGTTATCGACCGTATCGAAATAGACAAGACCAAGGGCCGGCTGAATAAACAGTATCTAGGGACAGCAGTGCCAATGGAAGCGATTCGATTCCATCAGGAGTTGCATTCTGCTTCGTTGAAGCCGCTATCGGCCAGACCCCAGAAGGGTCAACCATTCACTATCGCCTGCACGCTGTCAATTCCTGAATTAAACGAGGCAGCGAAGATAACATTCAGCCTGCGTTGTGATAAAGGGACATACGAACTCCCGGAGCCGAAGGTTGTGACGATCCCGAAAGAAGCAGGTACCGTTGAGGCGAAACTCACTGTGACGCCATTAGTTGAAGTCAAAGTACCTAAGGACAGTCGGGGCAGAGCAAAACCGATTGTACCGGCGTTATGGATAGACTATCACTACGGAATCGGCCGAGTGAAGGAAACTATAAGCAAGCCCATAATGGCCAAGGCCAAACGAAATTAAACGACTCTAATACTACAGCACTGCTTAAACTCTGGCTGACGCTGACTTTTTGTTTTGAGAATTGGTATTTCGAACATTCGATATTGTTTAGAACTTAGGCCCGACCCCAGCCATGCTTTACCTCCGAGCAGGTTGATATACTCATTACCACCGGTGAGGGTGAAGAAAAGCCCGCGTTCGCCTTTATGGGCTATGCCGGCCTTCGAATCGGCGAAGTAGAACAACTGCGTTGGGATGATCTTCATGTTCAGGATAACCGCTTCACGATGACACATGTCAGACGGGGTGGCTCGACTGACAGCACCAAAGACAAAGATGAACGCTTTGTCCCCCTACATCCGACAATTGCGAGGCTCTTGCCTGGCTGGGACATAATTCTTCGCAGATATTGGACCTGTACTATCACCTTCACGATGAGGACAGTCAAAAATCGAGAAAACGTTACAAGTGCCTGAGGTTCAAGAACTTGTAGCCAGCCTATCCAATGTAACGGAGAGGGCGGGATTCGAACCCGCGGTAGGGACAAGCCCTACACAGCCTTTCCAAGGCTGCTCGATAAGCCACTCCGACACCTCTCCGGAGCTAACACAGCTTAGCCTCAAGAACGTCCATTTTCAACTCAAAATTGTACAATAGCGGCCCCCAACTGGCAAAATTCTCAAAATTCATCAACAAAATGAACCTCTTGCTCCGATTTCAAGACTAAAAGATAGGTGAAAGAACAAACATCAAATCTCGTTGATGAACTACTGGGCATACAAAATAACAACGAACAAGTCAATTGACTGGATAAGAAGAAGTAAAGCTGTAAAACAGATCAGTATCGAAGAAATTCAAGATCAAGAGCACAAAGACAAGAAAGACACCGGCATCAAACGAGAAATAAAAAGGCTGGAGCTTCGCATCGCTGAATTGAACCAGACAGTCAAAAACAAATAGCTAAAAGTCGGATACTTTGCTGTTGTTCTTGTTCTCTTTACGCCTGCGAGCAAAGAATTCTTGTAGCTGCTCTCGGCATTGGTCTTCCAGATTGCC
>DAOWID010000375.1 GCA_030641115.1 Planctomycetota bacterium
CCACGCTGTTCTGCATGTCGGCAGATACGACCAGAACATATTCCCCTGTCTCACACTCCCATTGGAAGTTCTCGAATGTTCCCACGTAGGACAGCCCCGGTGAAAGTATGCTTGGGACCGAATCGGCGTGGACCGGGCCCACTCGGCAGCAATCAACTTCTTCTTCCGTCACCAGTGGGAACCAGTGTGGCCACTTTTCCCAGCAGTACCGTTAGTCCAGAGCCTGTTCGGCATATCTGCATTTGCCCTGATCTCGCACAATATCGTTATCACGCTGTCGGGAACACTCGGTGGCGTGATCTTTTTGCTATTTTCAGGCATCCCTCCAAGAGAACAAGGAAGCAAAGCAGACTATCGACTCACAGACAGCCTGCGTAACCTATTGCATGCCTGCTGGCCCATCATATTGGTGGCGGTGCTGTATGCCGGCGTCAATCTCTCTCCAGCGATTGGGATTGCGCTGGCAACGCTGACCTTCTTGGGTATTCACAAGGTCCGGCTAAACAAATGGTCAGCGATCTTCAAATCGGGCATGGAACCAGATTTTGCGTTTTTGATTCTTGGGGCCTTGCTATTTAAGCTCAACCTTGAGGCAGGCAGAGCCATCCCATCTGTAGTCCAATTCCTATCCGAAACGAACGTGCCAAAGCACTTTTTGATATTCTTCCTGCCTTTCTTGGTCGGGTTTCTGACCGGCGTGACTACGGCATCAGTGGCGATTACCTTCCCGTTTCTGATCCCCTTTATAGGTACCGGCGAGGAAACGAAGATGGGACTGGAAGTTCTTGCTTTTTCAGGCTTGATCTGCGGGCTTCTTCTCACACCTGTGCACCTATGCCTGGCACTTTCCGCCAGCTATTTCGAAGCGCCGCTTATGAAGATTGTGGTAAAGCTGTTGGGCCCAGTTGCTTTTGTGGCTGCCGGTGGGATCCTGGCTGCAGTGTTTCTTAGATGATCCACATGAGATTATCAAAGTTCGATTTCCTTGCCCAACATACTCACCTGAAGGTCGTACGATTGCATTTTTCAACTTTACACAGGCCGAGGCAGTAACTTATACTACAATTGATGAGTCTGCAATTCTGCGAAGATTATAAGAAGGGAAACGTAGCATGGTTGTGAGAAAGATCACTTTGGTTTTGTCAGTATTCATGCTGACTGCTCCAGTTTCAGCGAAACAGAATATTCCAAAGGTCGCATTCGTAAAAGGCGAGAACAAAATAGACGTGATGATTGAGGGCAGGCTTTTTACGAGTTACGTTTATGGGGACGAATTGCCCAAGCCGGTTATGGTTCCGCTGTGCAGTCCTTCCGGCATTGAAGTGACCCGCAGGCATCCGCTGGTGAAGGTGGAAGGCGGCAGTATGGACCACCTACATCACACGGGCCTTTTTTTCTGTGTGGACAGGGTAAATGGAACGAATTTCTGGAACTATTACAAAAATACTGGTGGGGCAACGCCGCAGATAAGACATATCAAAGTCCAGGAAATGACAGGCGGCAGCGGAAGAGGCAGGTTGACAACGATAGCACGTTGGATTGATAAGCACGGCAAGTTCGCTCTCGAAGAAAAACGGAGCATGGTCTTTATGGGGGGGGAGAATGGGGACGAATATGCGATCGATTTTAGCGTAGACCTGACTGCGCAAAATGAGAAAGTAGTATTTGAGGACATTGAGGAAGGTGTGCTTGCGGTTCGGGTGTCAGATTATCTTAGGGAGGACGATGCAAAACTGAAACTTCAACAGGGAAGACCACTTCCTAAAGAGTCAATCTCAGGGACGGGTAGATACTTCAGTTCAAACGGCGATGAAACGGCGAAGAATGTGTGGGGCAAGCGCGCACGATGGGTTGCGCTACAGGGAATAAGGCAAGACAAGGTTGTAGGCATCGCCATACTCAATCATCCCGCCAGTATAAACTACCCGACGTATTGGCACGTGAGGTCATACGGTCTGTTGTCAGCCAATCCGTTAGGACAGGGCGATTTTCAACGGCAGCGACCCAAGAAATATAGAAAGAATGCGCCGATACCTCTACGGCTCACACTCGAGCCAGGTCAAACGGCACACTTTCGCTTCCTCGTGATTGTCTACGAAGGGATACGAACGAAGGACCAGATGGAACAACGGTTCAAGCAGTATGCAGAATAGTTGTCGATAGGTTAGGAGTTCTATCATGCAACCTATTACACGCCGAAATTTTGTAAAGACGTCAATGGCTGCCGGTATCGCTATCGCCCTGCCACATTCCCGCGTACGAGGGGCGAACGACGACATTGGCGTGGCCGTAGCTGGTCTAAACGGTCGAGGCCGTGGACTTGCCAGCGGCTTCCACGAGAGCGAGGGAGTACGAGTTGTGGCACTGTGCGACGTTGATAAGAAAGTCCTTGAGCGCGAAGCCAAAAGATACAAAGAGCGCGGCGAAAAGGTTAACACCTATGTCGATTGCCGGAGGATGGTCGAAGACAAGGCCATAGATGTGGTTGCCATTGCCACACCTGACCACTGGCACGTGCCTTTGGCAGCATTATCGGTTGTCGCAGGCAACGATGTATACGTTGAAAAGCCGCTCAGCCACACGATCTCCGAGGGTCGCTTGTTAGTGAATCTGGCCCGCAAACACAACAGGATGGTTCAGCACGGCACCCAGTCGCGCAGCTTAGAAGGTCTGATGGATGCGATGGAGTACCTGCGGTCCGGCAAACTCGGAAAAATCCGGATGGCCAAGGCGATCAATAGCCAGTTGCGGGGTCCGATCGGCCGCAAGGCTGATACTGAGGCACCGGCCCACCTTGACTACGACCTCTGGCTTGGCCCAGCACCGAAGCGGCCCTTCAACCCAAACCGGTTCCACTATAATTGGCACTGGTTCTGGGACTATGGAACGGGTGACACCGGTAACGATGGAATTCACCAGATTGATATTGCACGCTGGGGCCTGGGTGTCACGATGCCGAAAGCCGTCTCGTGCAGCGGTGGGCAATTATTCTACGACGATGATCACGAGACGCCGGATACGCAAATCGCTACATTCGAATACGATGATGTGTATCTGATGTACGAAATGCGGTTGTGGACACCCTACCCACACGAAGGCCATGACAACGGCAACATTTTCTACGGTGACAACGGGACGATGTCTGTCGGCAGAAGGGGCTGGCAGGTAACGTTCAAGGACGGCAAAGCCGGCCCGGGCGGCCCGCGTGGCGGTGGTAACCACATTGCCAATTTCATCAAGGCAGTCCGCAGTCGCAAAGTTAGTGACCTCAACGCCGACGTCGAGGCGGGGCACCACTCTGCGGCTCTCTGTCACATGGCTAACACTGCGATGAGGGTCGGCCGGCGACTCAAGTTCGATACGAGGCAGGAACGGTTTATTGACGATGCAGAGGCAAACACATATCTGACAAAAAAGTACCGCAGGGGCTACGAACTGCCGACTCTGTGAATACACTAAAGGTCAATCCTCCGTGGAGTCGGAAGGGCGAGGCGGTGGATCAAAGATCGGCCCTCGACTCCATCTTTGCAACCTCTTGAGCCGGGCGGCCCCTCGCGCGTAGTAGGCAGCGTTCAGGGACGAAAGGTGACGCTGCCATAGCTCGTCCCGCCTCGCCCGCCAGCCCTGCGGTGTGCGCACTATATCCATGTCCTCCATGGTCCGGTACAGCGAGTCGGCGATGAGCTGATGGCCGGTGATGCTCGGATGCACGTGGTCCAGCATCCATTCATCGCCCGGGATTCCATCCTCGGTGCGCTGCTCGATGAGCAGTTTCACATCTACAAACGGTATGTGATATTGCGCGGCGACGTCCAGAATTGCGTCGTGCATGGGCTCCAGGATCCGCAGTGGGCAGACGTCCTCCTCGTTTGCCAGCACGAACCACTTTTTTGCTTCGGCGGAGCGGCCCATGTGCTCGTAGCACTTGCCGATCAGATAAAGGAGCCTGGCATGTCGGTTGTCGATCGCGGCGGCTTGCTCGAGGAGCTGGATCTTGCCGTAGACATCGGACCAGTCCAGTTCGCTGGACCGCTCCCAGAGTTCGAGCACGCGCTGCCTCTCGTCCTCGGATATGTCGTCCCTGAACTCCGACTTGAAAGGCGTACAGTCCTTCAGGTTGGAGACAGGATTCACTAAGATGACAGGTACGGCCGCGCCGCGGGACATCCGGACCATTGTCTCCAGGTTGCGGCGGAAGTGTTCGATGGTGCCCTGGCGCCATGCATCATCACGATGGTAGGACTTCAGCCCATCCTCGAAGTCGAGCTTGGCCTGGACTTCGCCGGGCAGAACAGTCTTCAATGAGCGCTCGCTGTCCGTGCGTCGGGCGCGACGGTTAGAGAGGAAGTGGTGCGCAAGAGAGTAGCTGCGCAGGTTGAGCATTACCTGGTGCAGGCGGATCAGTGCACGCGGCATTTTTTTGAGGCGCCGATATGTCCTGTCCTCGAGGAATTCGTTATGCCCCGTGTAGATGATAAATAGGTCAGGCTCGTGCGCGAGCAGCTCCCGCATGATGGGCACGAGACGATAGCTGGCGTAGGATATTCCGCCACAGTTGACGACTTCCCAGTCCGTTTCGGGCTGGGCGGCATGCAAGTTGAGCTTGAGCCAGGTCGTAAAGGAAGTCTCTACAGAGTATGGCCGTCCCTGCACGGTTGAACCGCCGAGGCAAAAGACCCGGAAGGTTTCCGGAGACTTCGTGGCGGCGAATGACTGGGGGCGGAAGTAAGTCAGTCGCTGCTCAGCTATCTCGAAGCGTGTACCAGTTGAGTCGGGGACGAAGAGGGGACGCAGGCCGCTGAACGAGACGTAGGGATCATCCAGATCGATCGCGGGGGCAGGGACGCACAATCTCAGCACGACCTCGCCCAGGACGAGCGGTGAGAGGACAACGACCATGGCTGCAAGGTGAAACAAGATGACGCGCAACCTACCGCGTCGGCGACTCGGTTTTGTGTCGTCTTCGCCCGGCGTCATGGATTCATCCTCGCCAACAATCCAGTCATGGAGTCCTTCAATTTGGAATGACGAAAATTGGCTTGAATAGCTTGCATAAGCTCTATATTATCAAATTTTCGCCTCTCTATTGATCAGCATTTGCGTGACCTGTTGTTTTTATGCGGGGATGAGGCGGTTTCTGCATGTCGGCACCGAGATAGAAACCTGGTTGAGTAGGCTGATTATATGCTACATTCTGCCAAACCACGCTCAGCCTATATGTGAGGTCATGCATCAGAGTATAGAAACGGTGGTCCGTAGGTATTGTAGTCGTAAAGACTCGTAGCTCTCTGTTATCTCTTGTTCTCCAAACCACTTCCTCTCTCCAGTCGCCCAGAATATCGGCACAGAGGCAAGGATTGGCTTTGGTCCCGTTGTTTGTGACACAATCGTAGTCGCCGCCATCAAGCAACCGGGTCGCCGTGCCATTGGCATAGTCCCACTTGTCAATAAAAGCACCGCCTCGCCCGCCTCCTCGCCTTCTGGGACTGCTTCCATCAAGGATTTCGCGAAGCAAATCACCGTCCCACCAGATTCCCATATTACATGATCTTGGCTTAGAATCAGCGATCTTTTCGCCTCTGCAATTGTATAAACCGTCCGAATTATTGGCCCAGCACTCGTATCCTCGATGACGGGGATCAATATCCATAGCCAGCCCCCTTCCCGGGTCTCGTAATTGCAGCCCCCATATAACCTTCCCGCTTCCGGCGTCACGAAGATTTGCGCCATACGGGTGACGGGGCCTTTCATGAATGGCAAAGACTTCCAGACCCGGCCTATCCGGATCGATATCCGATAGATGCATCGCATCTCCATGCCCCAAGCCTGTTGAATAGAGCCCTGTTCCATTGTCATCAATCGCACATGCCCCATACACAATTTCATCTTTACCATCGCCATCAACATCACCAACGCTAAGATTGTGATTGCCCTGTCCCCTATAATCTCTGTTTCCGGGAGTACCATCATCACTATCAAAGGTCCATACGTTTGAGAGTGTGCCACCTCTGAAGTTCCATGCCGCCAGCACCGCCCGCGTATAGTAACCGCGACACATTACGAGGCTCGGCCTTTGGCCGTCAAGATACGCAACGCACGCCAGAAATCGGTCTACTCTGTTGCCATAGTCATCTCCCCAGTCAGAGACGCTGCCTCTGGGCGGTATATAATCGGTCGTGGCAAGTTCAGCACCGGTCTGGCCATCAAATATGGTGAGGAACTCCGGCCCATCTAAGATATAGCCCTTCGAATTGCGGTAATCCGCATTGGCGTCGCCGATCACTTTGCCCTTTCCGTCAACCGTCCCATCGGCTGTTTTACAGGCGACTCCAGCTTTGCCGTCACCGTCAAGATCATATACCATAAATTGAGTATAGTGAGCGCCTTCGCGGATGTTTCTTCCTAAATTAATCCTCCACATAAAAGTACCATCCAGTTTGTAGGCGTGCAGTATCGGTTCAGTCGTGGTCCCGCTTTGGGCATTATCACGGCCTCTGCCCACCTGATGCAATACGATCTCGTACTCACCGTCACCATCCAGATCTCCCACCGAAGCATCATTGGGCGTGTAACCATCGGGAGTCTTAAGTGGAATAGAGATGTAGGGTTGGGCCGGTGCGTTTGCCCGCAGCGTGAAAGGCTTGCTTGCCGCCTGCTCGGCCTCGCCAATGAGGGGCCTGACAATGTAAGCATTAGTCTTGCCTGTGTCTACTCCAGTAACCACGTAGTTTGTGCTTTGCGTTATGGGCCGATCGTTGAGCTTCACCGATTTGGCGCCGTCAGTGGCTCCGTAGAGGTTGAATGCGATATCGTCAGGGTCGGTCGCCAGCATGCGCCACCCCACATAGACCTTGCCACCGCCCTGATTAATCGCGACCATTCCGCGTCCCAGCTTCTCCATCTGGCGCTGCGCGCTTCCCACCGTCACAAAAAGGAATATCATCCCAATCGCTACAGCCACGCTAATTCCGGACTTTGGCGTCATCATCTGTTTCTCCCTTGCCCGGGGATTCCCAAATATGCCCCAAATTGATGATAACAAAAACCGGCTTGAATGGCGTCCATAAGCTCTATACTATCAAATCTTCACATCTTCTTCATCACTTGACTGGGAAATTCGGGTATACATATGTTCGCGGAACTGGCTCTACAGCAGAAGTTATGCGAAGCTCTTGTTTATGGCAGTGCTATATTGCATCTCTGACTCTTTTGCGAGATGGCTCGTTGATGTTACTCGTGTCGGAGTGACTCAATCGGGTCCATGTTGGCGGCGCGGTAGGCTGGATATAGGCCAAAGGTTATTCCTACGGCGGCGCTGATGCCGAAGGCCAGTATTAGCGAAAGCGGTGTGATGACCGTGGGCATATGGCCAAAATATGTCACGAAGAATGGTATCAGTGAGCCGAGGATAATGCCGAGGACACCTCCAACAAAAGTCAACAGTATGGTCTCGGAGAGGAATTGCACAATGATATCGCGCTTCTTTGCACCAAGTGCCCTGCGGATGCCGATCTCACGCGTTCGCTCGCTGACGGTGGCTAACATAATATTCATGATTCCTATGCCTCCGACCAAAAGAGAAATCGTGGCGATTGAGCCGAGAACAATACTGAAAATACGCTGCGTTCGTCTCGCCTGGTACAACAGTTCCAGCGGAACAACTATACGGTAGTCCTTCTTATCTTTATGAAGACGCGCCAGCAAAGTATCCAAAATATCACGCATCGGTAACACCTGCTCGATTGATTTGACCTTCACTGTGATCTTCTGTAGCTGTACTCTTTCTATACTCTGGCTGCCTCCGCTAAAGCTGGCGGTCAGCTCGGTGAACCGGGACTTGGCGGTTGACAAAGGCAAATATATGCTGCCCGCAGCCCCACCATCGGAAACCGCCGCCGGAGCAGTACCGCCGGTGCTGTTCCGCTTGCCCCCCACAGGCGGCGCCCCAGCCACACCTACAACCCGGTAACAATTGCCGTGTATCCGAACATTTTTGCCGAGTGGATCCTCGAATCCGAACAGACCGCTCACGAGCTGCTCATCGACCACGCATACACTCTGCTGCTGATGCAGATCAATACTGCTCAAAAACCGCCCACGAACCACGTGAATAGGCGAAACCTCCGTGTACCAGGGAATGGTACCCACGATTTTTATCGCCACCTTGCGTCTCAGATATCGTGCTTCCTGATCTATCTCGCGAATTGGTACGACGACCTCAACATCCGGCAGGCTGTTGCGAATTGACTCGGCGTCCTTATAAGTCAGGCCGTAGACGAGCATTTGCTGCGTTTCGCCGGTGTCGGCCCGCTCCTTGGGCAGTTGAACCGTCTCAATAAGCAAATTTGTGCTGCCAAGTCGCGCTATAGCTTCCTGCGCATCCTGGCTGGCCCCTTCGCCTATCGCCAGCATAGCAATCACCGAACAAACGCCAAAAATTATACCCAGCGTGGTTAGCGCAGACCGCAGCCGGTGCATCCAAAGGCTCTTGATGCCCAACTTTATCGTTCTTTTAGCACTGGACCAACGCATAATAACTAACGCTCTTGATTGTGATGCTGCCGTTCTATTCGCCCGTCAAGAAGATGTACGGCCCTCTCAGTCCTTACAGCGACATGATCATCATGTGTTACAATAATCAGCGTTGTGCCCCGCTTATGTAAATCATCGAGGATGTTCATAATCTCGGCGCCACTTTCCGAATCAAGATTGCCGGTCGGCTCGTCAGCCAAAATAATCAGTGGCTTATTTGCCAATGCCCTGGCAATTGCCACCCGCTGCTGCTCACCGCCGCTTAGTTCCGAAGGACGATGCTTAATCCTGTCACCAAGCCCTACCATCGTGGCTAACTGCTTGGCACGTTCAGTACTATCATGTTCGGAAAAGCCCTGGTAGAACATCGGCACTTCAATATTTTCTATCACGTTAAGCTGAGCGATGAGATTATACGACTGAAAAACAAACCCGATCCGCGAGCCGCGTATCTTCGACAGTTCGTCATCGTCAAGCTTCGAAACATCCTCACCACCAAGTTGATAAGTCCCGCTCGTCGCCCTATCCAGACACCCCAAAACATTAAGCAGTGTCGATTTGCCCGACCCGCTTGGGCCCATAATCGCTACGTACTCGCCCTGCTCAATCCTCAAATCCAGGTCGCGCAGAACGCGCAGCTCAAGCGCGCCAAGCTGATACACCTTGCACAAATTCTCAATAGCAACTATACTCATACCGCAGCCACACGATACCCTCAGACAAACTCTAATTCAACCAACGCAGTCCTTTGGCCTATTTCTTCGCTGTCTGCTCTGATGCAGTCCATTTCGGCGGATTCAGCAACACTTTTTCGCCCTCAGTCAAACCACTTTTTATCTCAACAAAATTGTCGTTGAACAACCCCGTTTCAACCTCACGCTTCTCCGCATGGCTTGCCATAACATAGCAGATCTTTTTCTCCTCCACCGTGATGACCGACTGTATCGGCACATAGAGAACGTCATGCAGTTCGTCAATAATCACTTCGACGTCTGCCGTCATACCGGTCTTGAGAGTGTCGTGCGTTCCGTCAATGCTCACATCCGTCAAGTAGACTTTAAGATCCGGATTCAGAAAGTCCGTCTGATCAGCTAATGGTGCCTTTTTCAGCACCTTGCCGGTAAAAGTCTTATCCGGAAATGCTGCAACGGTTATCTCGGCCGGCTGGTTCGGCTCAATCTTATCAATCCACGTTTCGTGAACCTTGATCTCGACCTTCATTTCGGACGCATCAGGTATTGTTATAATCTTATAGCCTTCGGGCACTTGCGTTCCCTGCTCGATTTTTATCCTGGTCCACCTTTGCGTGCTTGACCAGTAGACCACCTGCCCTACGGAAGGTGCCTTAATCACGCAAGCCTCAATCTGGCTGTGCAGTTTATCCAAACGTTGCTTCTGCATTTCATGCGTAGATCTCGCGCTCACGAGCTTCGCCTTGGCCTGGGCCAGTTGCGCACGCGCACGCGCTTCAGTGCGCTCCAATTCCCGCTTGGCCTCGTTGGAGTCGCTCAGCAACTGCTCGCTCTGTTTTGCAAACTCATAAACCTGAAACAGCCTCAAGGCAATCCTGGCCTTTTCCTCATCAATCTCAAGGCGCTGCTTGTCCAGCCTGTCTTTCCTGAGTTCGGTCTCCGCCACATATTGTTTCTCACGGAGTTTCTCGGTCCATTCCAGTGTATAGGCGGCCTTCTCCAGGTTCGACTTCGCCAGCGTGATATTGCCGGTCAGTTCCCTCAGCTTCTGCGAAGCCTCGCCGCCCAGACTGTTAGGGTCCTCGAGGAGCGATGCTGTATCGATGATTGAATCCGGGTTAGTATTCGCCCTGGCAATCACCTTTTCCGAGACGGTTTTGCCAAGATACTTCTGGAGATCGGAGCAGCCGACAAGGCCGCAATCCAGCGGGTGAG
>DAOWID010000068.1 GCA_030641115.1 Planctomycetota bacterium
GAAAGGGAATTCTGATAATGAATACGCCCGGCGGCAATACGCTCAGCGCCGCTGAGCACACGGTGGCTTTGATGCTTGCGATGAGCAGAAACGTTGTGCCAGCCTGTAATAGCCTAAAAGCCGGTGCCTGGGACAGAAAGAAGTATATGGGCAACCAGTTGAATAACAAGGTCCTGGGTTTGATAGGCTTGGGTAGAATCGGCATGGCTGTGGCGCAGATGGCCAAAGGGTTCAATATGAGGATTCTCGGCTACGACCCGCTGGCCGCACCGCCGCAGGCAGAGAAGCTCGGCGTGGAAGTGACTGAGAATCTCGAAGAAATCTTCAGGCAGGCGGATTATATAAGCGTCCACGTGCCGAGGAATGAGCAGACGCTGAATATGATTGACGCCGAACAAATCAAGATGATGAAGCCTACCGTTCGGTTAATCAACTGCGCACGCGGTGGTATTATCAACGAAGACGCAGTATATGACGCACTTGCCGAGAAGCGTATTGCGGGCGCTGCTCTGGACGTTTATCCGAAAGAGCCGCCTGAGAATACGCGCTTTAGCGAATTTGAGAGTTGTCTTGTGACGCCTCATTTGGGCGCCAGCACAGAGGAGGCCCAAATTGAGGTTGCGGTCGAGGCGGCTAAGATTCTGGTTGACGCAATCAAGGGCGGCCCGGTTAGAAATGCGCTTAACGCTCCATCGACAACTGGAGCCGTGCCTGCGATTGTGAACCGGTATGCCGAACTGGCCCGGCGCATCGGTACACTTGTCAGCACTATCACGCCAGGTCATATCAAGGATGTTGATGTCCAATATCGCGGCTCGATTGCCGAGATGGCGGTAGAGCCGGTTACTCTTAATTTTGCGATTGGCTTGTTGCAGAAGCACTTTGATATGCCGTTGAATATGGTCAATACGCCGGTCTTGGCTGAAGAACGCGGGATAGGCATTAACGAAACGAAAACTCACAAGGCACAAGACGTGTCGGCGAGTCTGAGCGGCAAGGTTGTCACCGACAAGGTCACGCGGACCGTAACCGGTTCGATTTTCGGCGGAACTCTGCTGCGAATTATCGAGATTGATGGGTTCAATATAGAGATGACGCCACAGGGGCCTGTGCTGGTTATCTTTAATGACGACAAGCCCGGCGTCATCGGTGCGGTGGGCACGATCTGCGGCAAGCACAATATCAATATCTGCACGATGGGTGTCGGACAGAAGCCGGCCGAGCAAAAGGCTATACTTGCCGTCAGCCTCGACAAAGAACCGGATGCAAAAGCCGTTGAAGAGCTCGGCAAACTTGATTTCGTAAACGAAATTTATGTCTGTACGCTGGACTAATCGTCCTATCGCTTATCGCGTATGTCGTGTTGCACGGGCCAGCGAACGGAGTCTTCCGCATGGCTGAGCAATTGATGGCCAAGCCGAAACAAGAAATTGCGAGCAGGCAAATAAGATCGGTCACAAATCTGGCCATTGTGACAAATGTTGCTCTCTTTGTTGTCAAGGTGTTGGTGGGCTATGTCAGTGGTTCGATGGCATTGATTGCTGACGGGATTCACTCAATTTCCGACATGACGACCGACGCCGCCGTTCTTGTGGGTCACCACTTCGGCTCAAAGGAGCCGGACCAGAGTCATCCGTATGGTCACGGCCGGATCGAGACCTTCTCCGCTGCGTTTATTGCTTTGTTCTTGGTCTTCGTTGGTGCGGGGATGATTTACTATGCCGCAGTCGATATCACTAAGGGCAACGTTTCACAGTCCGGTACGGGTGTGCTCATCGTTGCAGCAGTTGCAGTTGCTGTTAAAGAATTGCTTTTCAGGCTGACCAGGAAGACCGCTGTTATGACGCACAGCCCGGCCGTTTATGCCAACGCTTGGCATCAGCGAAGCGACGCACTAAGTTCCGTGGCGGTTATGGTAGGCTTCATATCGCAAAAGCTCGGCTTCGCCTATGGTGACCAGATTGCTGCGGTGGCTGTCGGGCTAATGATAATCATGGTTGGTGTTGGCGTGGTCGGCGATTGCTTGCGTGAACTGACGGAAAGTGCCGTCGATCAACGTACAATTGAGCACATAAAGAGGATCATCAACGCGAATAGTCAGATACGCCAGTGGCACAGGCTCAGGACCCGTACGGTTGGCAGGGAAGTTTTTCTCGACCTGCACATTCTTGTTGACCCGACTTTGGATATAGCGGCTGCTCATGAAATATCCGAAAGTCTGGAAAATGCTCTGGATGAGCAGATAAGCCGTCCCATCAACATCACCGTCCACATCGAGCCGGACATACCAGCCCTGCGAAAATAGATGCACAAGTCAGAACGAACCTGATTATCAAGAAAATCATGGCAGGAAAGTCGAGTCCAATTCAGTGCATAACGCTGCGGTTCACTGGCGGCCTTTTAGGCCGTCCGAGTTGAGCCGCATGTTCGTTCCGAAATATCTACTGCTTTGGTGGTTCATCTTGCCCGATCCCCGAAAGAATATAACCTACGACGGCTCCTAAAAAAGCGGCAGTCGTTTGATCTGATAGCACTCCTTCGAGCAAATTCCAGTCCATTTGTCGCCCACTGCTTGGGAAATCCGGGATCAGGTTTTCGTAAGGCGGCCAAGCATCGTGGTGAAAGTACGTTAGAGGGCGTGGATCCAGCCGATATGGTGGTTCGGCGAGGAAATTTGAAAAAAATGCCCCAACAACTTGCTTTTTTTGCGCAGATATGGTAGGGTAACGCTAAGAAGAATCGCGCAAATGTGGCGAAATTGACAGTAGGCGCACAGTTCCGAACAGGGTAGGTTATCGGTAGTCCAGGAGTCTGTTGGCAATCTGACCAAGTTCATGTGCAGGATGTCTTGAGAGAGACTTCTGATTTGGCTCGATATGCTGGGTGTGATTGTTCAGGGGTGAAGCGATGATTAAGCATGTAGCAAGAGGATTTACGTTGATAGAACTTTTGGTTGTGATTGCCATAATAGCGCTGCTGATGGCAATTCTAATGCCTGCGCTGCAGAGAGCAAAGGATCAGGCACGAGACCAGGCTTGCAAGTCAAACCTCAAAGGTGTAGGCCTGGGTATTAGAATGTACCTTGACGACAACGAGTACACGATGCCTGATATGCACACGCACACTATCAATTGTAACGGGCACCTTTGGTGGAATGCCTCCGGGACCCCACTCAGGGCCGGAGATAGTCGGGCTTATTGGGGCATTGCCTATATAGACTATGTGAAAGAGAGAAAGCTTTTCGGTTGCCCAGCTTTCCGTAACTTTTGTGAGATACTATCACAGGAGTTATTGTATCAGGCGCATCCTAAATACATCTACACGTCGGCATTTGGCGCCAATGGCTGGCTGACCGAAGAGAACACAAACGCTATTCCACGTCACGCCGAAGTCATCATGTGCCACGACCACATGGAGCCAAGAATCGAAAATGGAGCGAACTCCGGAAACTCGGACATGCTCTTTCCCAGCCCGACTGGCGTAAACCTAACTCACTATCGAGAAGGTGGTGGTCGTTGGCGTTTTTACCGCGGAATCTTTCGGCACAACGTAAGGTCGGGTGACGAGTTCAGAACTGGTGGAAGCTTGAATATTCTTTGGCTGGACTCCCATGTGAGTAGTCTGAACGAAACCACGGGGCAAGACGTGCTTAAGCGCTGGTATGATCCGCTGGACAAAAACTGATTCGAGCTGCCGCTGGCGTCAACGAACCAGAACAAGGCAATCTTTATCCTTCCAATTCCACCATTTTAGCGACTCTGTGTCGTGCTCAGTATTTGAGGCGTAGTATACGGCACAAGATAATACATTTAGCAACCACTTGTTAACGGCGTCTGTATAGACGAAATGGCTTAAATGCGAAAAGTCTTGCTTTTCTTACACAGATATGGTATTGTAAATGGGTTCTGCAAAATTGCAGGTTAGGCATATATTATTTGAGAAAATCCGTTTTTTGATTTGGCTGAATATGCTGGACGTTGCGATTAAAGGTTAAGCGATTATGAATTATAAAAGAAGACTTACTAAGCACGCGGCGAGAGCGTTTACACTAATCGAGCTATTAGTGGTTATTTCTATCATTGCCCTATTATTGGCAATCCTGATGCCGGCTCTACAAAGGGTCAAGGAACAGGCAAAAGACGTCTCGTGCAGGTCAAACTTGAAACAGGTGGGGCTCATTATCTACCTTTATCTGCAAGACAATGATTTCAAAATGGCCAACTGTCATCAATATGCTCCCCATAGCGATACCAAGTGTAATGAGTACTTCTGGCGCCATCCAAACGGCAGTTTCTATAGGCATGACGAGGACGACTCTTATTGGGGTGTGGCCTATAGTGAGTATGTAAAGAACACTGATGTCTTCGGTTGTCCAAGCTTCAAGAGTGCCGCTGAATTAATAGCAACTGATAAACTATATGGCTATGATGTCAAATTGTTTTACGACTCAGCATTTGCTCTGAACGGCTGGCTGGACAGAGAAAAGACAACCATTATACGCAATCAGGCAGAGGTTATTGTATCTCACGACCACGTTGAGCCAAGAATTGAGAACGATGTCAGAGATATGCTTTTTAATACCGGCCCAGGAACTATGAATTTGACTCATTATCGGACAGGAGGTCGTCAGAATTGGTACAGGGGGATCTTCAGGCATAACACGAGATCCGCTGACGACTTTAGAACTGGCGGGAGTCTTAATATTCTGTGGTTGGACACCCACGTTAGCTCTCTCAATGAGACGACGGGAGACAATGTGCGCAAGCGCTGGTATGATCCGCTCAACAAAAACTGATTCGAATTGCCACTGGCGCCAACAAACCAGAACAAGTCAATCTTTATCCTTCCAATTCCACCATTTTAGCAACTCGGGGTCGTGCTCAGTATTTGAGGCGTAGTATACCGCACAACGCAATACGTATAGCATACACCTGTCAACCGGGCCGGCCTTAAAATCGCAGAGTCTTTGATAAAGTTTCTCAGGGTCCCGGCCCTTGAGCTGGCTGACAGAGTGAATGCCGATATCTCGCATATCCTGAGCAATTTTTCTGCCAACGCCGGGAATTTGTTCTAACTGTTTTGGAATAGATCGCGTCATAGAGTCCGCCTCTAAATGTCCCCTGCAAAACCTAACCCGGACGAGCCGGAACCAAACAGGGTTGGATAAAAGGCTGATGCCTGACCGAAGGCACCTTCTGCTCATAAGGAACCGTCTTATTCGCACGACCGCAATCTCCCTGCCCACCCTCTTTCGAGGGAGGGAGATTGC
>DAOWID010000113.1 GCA_030641115.1 Planctomycetota bacterium
CTTAATGAGCGATGCAGGGCTCGAACCTGCGACCTGCTGATTAAGAGTCAGCTGCTCTACCAACTGAGCTAATCGCCCTGGCTCTCTCTATACCTGCAACAGGCCAACATTACAAGGAAATAATGACTGAATGTAACTTCACAACACTTTTGCAGCTCGTCTGTTATTTCTCGTGTCCCTGAGAGTGAGAAATCCCAAAGCTCCGAGTCCCATCAGCCCGACCGAGGAAGGTTCCGGAACGGCATTTATGTCTACCCTGATTTGTGCTCGATGTGAGCTCCATTGCGGCAGGCCAGACAGAATCTCGGCGTAAAGCCATCCTGCTGCACTTTCATCCCACACTTCAAATGTTACTATCTCGCCGGGCAGTGCCCCGTCCTTGTGAGCAGTCAGAGGATTGTCCCTGACTACTCTCATATAGCCATACCATCCTTCGACACGAACTGTGAACTGTCCAACACGCATTCGTTCACTGTTATCATCGGCGACAAAGGCGTGTAATTTGTCACCTGGTTGAGCTGGCTCATCGAAAATATTAAGCCTTCCATAAAAATCGACCCACTCTTCACTGACTTCGTCTGCCGATCCAGTTTCTCTGCGCAAATACCTTCCGTGCCAAAGGAGGTCGTAGCCGTGCCATAGTGGATAGCACGGGTGGCCCAGCATATAACTCGTTCCTCCCAGCAAATTGTATTGTATTTTATCAAGGTAATAATATTGTCGTTCATCCAAGCAATAATACCATCCTCGGTCAGTGTAATCGCCTGCATTACGACAAACACGCCGAGCGTCAAACGTACCAATTGCAACCTGCTCAGTATGCCCTACGCACATGTCGTCGAGAAGCGTGTTTAGCTTGTCAGCCAGGTGAGTTGTCTCATCAACGATCTCAAATGTTCCATAGAAATCGATCCATTTTGCACGCATGTTTGATAGCAATCCAATTCCTCCGCCTAAATACGTATCCCACCAACGAACGCTGTAGTCATGCCACACTGGATATCCAGAGTGGCTCAAAAGATGGCCTATTCCTCCCAACAGATTATACTGTCGTGCATCAATGTAGTAGTACCGATTATCATCCAACCAATAGTACCGTCCTCTATCAATGTAATCTCCTGCATTATGGTAGTCCAGCCACTTACAACACTTGCTGAGTGTAGATTGCCCAGTGTGTCCAACACGCATGCTGTCTGAAGATGGACTTGCCTTGCGGTCTTTTCTGACACCGTCATGAATAGTCTCAACGGCATCATAGGACTCGATATTGGCGCGAGTAGGCCCATAGTCTAAATCAACGCACGCAGCCTTAACTCTGTCGGTTAAGCCAACTGATGATAGAGCAATCAGTCCGCCAACTCCAAGCTTCCTTAAAACACGCTCTCGGACTGCCAGAACTGCTTGGCGGATTCTGTCTGCAAAGTGATTCGTGATCAAGCTTGCCAGAAAAAGCTTTGATACGCAAATCTTTGAGCACTCTTCGGCGCGTATGAGCCGGGTCGAATTGCTGAGCCATATTCGATACTTTCGGGGGCTGGCCTCTTCGGCATCAGCTTGATCAACTGTGTTTACGCCGGACACACCTATGAGGGAACCGTCATCCATGATTGCACCCTGCATTAACGCTCTCCCTGCTAATTGATGGTTACTATGTTAACATTTTCGCAAATCCGAAGTTCAAAATGGGAAACTCCTAAAAAGCTCCTGGTTCTTGCGGAAACTGAACACGCTGAAGGATATTATCGGTCGGTGGCAAAGCAAATCAATATGATTTTGGAGAATTTCTTTTCCACTTGATGGAGGCTGCGGTCTGCACTGAGTTTGTGAGCGAAAAAAAAATGTTTTTGACAGATTTTCCATATCGCAAATTGGTTTTGTGGAAAACTCGTGGATTAAGTTTTGGGGCATTTTCGGCTTCTGCTCCCACGACGACAACTCAAGAGCAGTCAGTACGTTCGTGGCAGCCGCATCATCACGATCATTTGCTGATGCTAACAGATTAGATGAGGCGATGTTATACCGGAAATGTGGGGCCTTTTGAAAAAAAATCATTTCAAAGTCAAAATTGTTTGACAATCTGATTCCGTGTTGATAAAAGATGTTTTGGAGCGATGGGATCCAGGCCAGATCCTGGTTGAAAAGGTAATTGGTCCGGAACGTTAGGGTAGACGCGCAATGGCCATTAGTAGTCCTGTACGGTGTCTGTTTTTTTGTATGGCGTCGTATCTTTGTTGTGTACCCGTCTCCGGGAACTTGTTGAGAACAGAATCTTGGTTTGCGGGGCAGGCGATGAATTTGAAGGGAGTCAAAGGAGTCTGACTTTTCTGAGGAGGATAAGCAGGGATGCGCAAGTGCGGAGGCTCAAGGCGAACTAAAAGTTGAGCCTCCGTTTTATTGTTAGACAAGGGACTGTCTGATTGGCCCGCAGTTTCCCACACACAGACAGCCTTACATGTTGGCCATCTCTGTTTTATCCAGTAATAAGAAACCACCTTCAGCAATTGGTATTTGGTTGCTGATACTTTAGGGGGTGCGCTTATGAAGTTAGATAGGAGAAAACCATCCGGCCGGGAAAAGGATGAAAGGTCAGTAAAGGTGCTTCAGCAGTTGAGGGAGAAGTTGTACTCTGAGCATGTTTCAACTGCTCGTCGTGCTGCTTTCAATTTATCCTGGATGCAAGAAGATGGTTTAGACATCTTGAAGGAAGCTTTGTTTAGCAGAGCTCCGAGAAGTACTAAAGCTGCCGCCACATACGGACTGAGGAAGATGCAGGGCAGAATGAAAAAGATGGCCTTGGACCTTTTGCGGCAAGGGCTGGAAGGGTCTAACAGGAATACTCAGGTGGTTTGCCAGCATGCTTTAGCTGTTCTAAACGAGAAGGGAGATGAGAAATCTCGTTCGGACAGGGCAGCACGAGTAGGAAGGGTGAAGATTAGGGAGATTCCAAAAAGAGGTGGACGAAGGAGAGGGATCTACAGGAAGGCCAGGAGAAGAATATCTTCTGCGCGATGAAGGTTCTCCAAGGAGTTAGAAGTTGAAAGGTTTTTCAAGCCGAACTGGTAGTACAGCCTTGGATAGGGTTCTTCTGTCACAAACTTGAGCAAGTATGGCTTCCATTCCGTGAAACTCAAAACACACCAGGCATAAATGACAAATTGTATTCCCGGCTAATAGACGGTGAGTATAGCTCATGGCCATTTTCACGTCGCATAGGGAGCGTGGATACGGAAAAACTTTTTGCCCCCGGCCGATAAAATATCCTGCTGTTTCACGTAATGGTATTCGCAGACTTAGTAAGTGCCGTTTTGTGATTTTTGAAGCTGAGTTCGAACGGCCCTTTTGGTATAATGTTGTAAACATTTGAAATGGGGGTGATGATAATTGAGAATGCTACGATATATATGGAAATGGTGTCACGAGGTGTGGCGGCATAGCGAAAGTCTATCTACTGGGATTGATTCACACAAATGGGAAAGCAAGGTCGAGATTCATAGACGCTCATCAAATGAGCGTTATTGAATTGCTGAGCCCTAAGAATCTCTGTCAGCGCAAATTTAGAGCCTCTATCGGAATGAACACAATCGGGGCTTTCAGTGCTGAAATAGCCGATTTCAAGTCCTTCTGTCAGAGCCTTTTAGATATTCAGTTGCGTTTCTGTCGCAATCCAACGAGAAACGACACGTTGCCGTATACCCCATACCCTTATACTCATAGTATTGTCACAGTCTCGGTTTTTGCCTTTTTTGCCGTCGTGTGATTCTCAAGTCCACGATGTTCCTTGGACATCCCATGGAAATTTGTGAAGAAACTTGACAAAATGTGCGATATTTGTTATAACTACCCGTTGTTTAAGTGTGGCTTCAAGCGGGTAGCGTGGTGTACAGATGAATGGGAATTTAATGACACATAAGTAAGGACGAACGATAATGATGTACAGACGAACGATAGGGATGGTGGCACTGTCATTGATTACGATTAGTCTGACAGGTTGCTTTTCATCCAATCCAAGAGACATAGAAGCATTTTTGAAGCCTTATCAGGTTGACGTAACTGCTAAGAGATACGTTTTGCAGCCGCCGGATGAAATCGAGATACACTGTTCGAAGGTTCCGGAGCTTCATTTGCAGCGTCAGCGAATTCGGCCTGACGGCAAAGTGAGCTTTGAGGCTATGGGCGAGATCGAAGTGGCAGGCAAAACGCCGCAAGAGGTTGCGAATCTGTTGGGGCAAAAGGTAGCTCAGCTTTACATGCTGGAAGGAGAGAGTTCCATCGATGTGCGTATATCTGCATACTTCAGCAAAGTGTATTACGTACTGCGCCAAGTTAATATGCCTGGCCCGAGAAACTACACCGGCCGTGATACAGTGTTGACTGCTCTTGCGATTGCACAACCTAACCCTATGGCCTGGGAGGAACGGGTCCAAGTCGTAAGGCCGTCAAGGGACGAGAGTATTAAACCTAAAATCTTCGAAATCAACTTTGATCGCATGATTGTTCATGGGGATATCAGCAAAGACGTTTTATTGCAGGAGGGTGACATAGTCTATGTGCCACCAACCGTGTTGGCGGCAATAGCGATGAAGATAGAAGAGGTTATAAGGCCACTTGCGCGAGCTTTCTTTGGGTCCTACCTTGTGCAGACAGGCCCTGCATCAGGCGCTGCTAGAGGAGGTTACGGTGGATATTGATAGGTTTTTGACGACACCAAGCTACATTGCCTAAGTGGACGGAGCGGTCAAGGATGTGAGGGTATGTACTTGTGTCCGGACGTAAGAAGTTGAGGTCAATTCATCTTGCCGGCACGATATGGTTCATGCTGTGTGCAGGCTATATTCTGGTGTTAGAATTGTGGCAAGCACGTGTTCGTTGGTGGGTCATATTTTCTCTTTCAGGGCATTCGGCACTACTTATTTTTCTGCTGATCAGTTTATATTTGTTCGCGATCTTCAGGGGGGTTGTCAGGAGCCAGAAGATAGAAGTAGAACATCCATTGACAAGCACGAGTCACTATATGGCGTTCTACACTGCCGCTCCCTTCTTAGGTGGCTTAGCAGGTTGCCTCGGGATGGCAGGCGAAGATCATGCCGGTCAATTTCTGTTTGGGATCGCGTTGGCAACATTCGGGACGACGTTTTTCGTCTGGGTAGTGGTGGACCCTGTGGCGGGACTGCTGGAAATGCTATTGCCTGCAAGCCGAAGGCGCCGGCTTGAACGGCTTGCGCGGGCCAAAGCTGAACGAGAGAAGCAGCGGAAGGACTCTGAGCGTTTATTGGCTGATGTTCTAGCGAAGGAAGAAGTAGGCCAGCGCCGCTGGCAGGAAGTATTAAAGCCCCAGGCTGAAAAACTGGCCGAGCTGTTGGTAACCGATGGAAGTGACTTGAAACAAGCAGAGCATGAAGCGGTAGACATGGGCCTCAATGCGTGGCAGCTTGGGGGAATGGGTTGTATGCGACAACTTCACGACATGGCGATGGCTATCTCCAAACAAAAGAGCCAGAACAAAGCCGTCATTGACCACATCTCTGTCTGGTGGGATGGGATTGGAAGCTGGCGAAACCCGTCTTTTGGCTAAGATCGAGTATTTCACATCGGATAAGTCAACCAGGATGAAGCTGCGGGCGTGTCTCGTAGTTACGGTAGCGGTGTAGTGCTACTACTGTGTCAACGACGATTTTGTGGGTCAAAACCTGCGGTAAAACTGCAGGCTAAGTATTTAGCCCCACGTTTCACGTGGGGTTCTTAACCACGACTTCGAATTTGACACACTACTACGTTCGCGCCGCCAGTCAACTTAATCATTGTTGGGAGTTTCACAGCATGTTTGCTGCTGAACGCTCTCAGGCAGTAGGAAGGAGCTCACCTCCCTGTGATACTCCTTTCCTACTTCCCATCAAGTCACAGTTCTACTCATTCGATCCTACAGCGTCTTGCGCCAGCGCAGCCAGCCGACTATGCCTATGCCGATAGAGCCGAGCAAAATAGCACCAGGAGCAGGAGTGGGAATGCGGCAAATCGTATCAGTGTGAATACAGTCCAGCCAAGCACCTGCGCGCACGTCAAACGGAATCGTAAACTTGATTGTCTCGACCGACGGAGTCGGCACGATCTTAACACCGAAATCAGCATGGCCTTGCCCGTCAAACAAGTAATAGTCGAAGTCGACAACAGTGCTACTGGCTGCCGGCGGTACGATGTTGGTGGGCCCAGCCGATCCGCCGACGTCAACCCAAATCTCGTTGCACGAGCCAGGCTTCTCGTAGCTCGCAATGTGCAATGCAGCGGGAATGTCGCAGCTTCCCCAAAACTTGTCGCTTGCGTCCCAGCCATTGATAGTCGGGTTGCCCGCGGCAGGTGCAGCCATCAAAGCACACAATACTAATCCAAATGAAATCCGTTTCATATCTTTCCCCTTGTTCGCTATCTGGGTTAGGTAAGATAACGTATGTGTTATGGCAAATTGAGGTGCGCTAGACTTGGCCTCGGTCTGTGTATCGCTTCGGCGATTAGACGATGAACTGAGATTATTTACCCTTCGGCCGCACTGAGGGCCAAAAGCTGTTTGTGCTCGGACTAAAGCAAGAGGCAAGGGTAAAGCCCACCATCTACTGGTTTTCTCTGACAGCATGTGCCCGTCTCCTTACGGCGCTTCTCTGTTGTCATGCACACAACTTCGGGCCACCCTCCCGTAGATGGCCTCCTCGCGAAGTTATCCTACTGGACTCTTATATCGAGGTGCACGCTGTGCGTCAAGAGAAATGTGGCCAGAAAAGAAATTTTTCTGGAATAAAATACACTCTTGCGGGACTTGGGTTACACAGTAGTGAAAGATCACCTTGGGATACCACTCTGGGACTAATCCTAAAGTGGTATGAAATCGGCCTGTTGCAATCAACGGCGTCAGTGGGGCAGTGGTTTGCAGATGAACCTGGTGTACTCAGGTACGGCGAAACCGCCGTGATATTTTTTTTGATGTGTTCAAAAAAGTGGGAATTGAGAAGTGGGATTTACGCTGGTGGGCGTTGCTTAGTCTGCAATAGCAATGGAAGGCGTTTCTTCATATCGGGAAGGAAGTTTTCTTGCGTCGCTGACAAACCTCAAAAGCATCGCAATTTTGCTTTTGACACGTACCTTCCGATAAATATTCCTTGTGTGGGTTTTTACAGTGCCGGGCGTTATGCGCAGATGCTTGGCTATGCTGTCATTTCTGAGACCCTGGCAGACAAGCTCCGCAATTTGGCGCTCGCGAGCGGTCAAATTGTACCGGTTCTGTACATATAACCACTGCTTAGCATCAAGCAGTATGGCTTCGAATTGACTGCAGCTGGCATTGTCTTGGGCAACGATCTCAGTTGTTGTGTTTGGCAATTGGGACATGGTTAGCTACCTCCCCGTAACTGTTCAAGCAGATTGCGTGCCTCGGCTGCGTCTGCCGCTGATAAGCCTCCGACTCTACTGTCTAAGTCTAATGCTTGGTTAAGATGTTCAATCGCTCTGTTTGCTTGTCCGAGTTTAGCGAAGGCTCTTGCCAAATGGAAACGCGAAGAGACGGCTGGCGGTGCTGTACTCGGGTATAGCTTGATACACGTGGTGAAGTCTTGTACGGCTCTGTCAAGTTTGCCCAGTCGGTAATACACGACACCGCGGGTATCGATGAGGTCAATATACTGGGGCGCCATCGTCAAGCCCTTGTTGGTAAGCTCAAGCGCCTGTTGAAAGTTGCTTTGCTCTTCACACATTATCCAGGCAAGGTTATTGATGGCGACTACATTGTCAGATCTCAGCTCAAGGATTCGCTGATAAAGTCTGGCTGATTCTGCACTGTGAGCCGTCATTTGTAATAGCACGGCAAGTGTATTCATTGCAGTCAGATTGTTGGGGTCGCGGTCCAGAATTCTGCGAAGTAACCCTTCAGATATTTCTTTTGCCCGACTGTCTTGGGTACTTGCCAAGTCGCTGGCAATCGTCAGAAGTGTGTTAGCCCTAGGGGCTCCTGACGGAGAATCCTCGGGATGTTTATGAGACCATTCGGTGATCTTCTGGGTTAGCTGGGCCCAGAGTTTGTTATCCTTGAGTAGCCGAGCGTGCGCTAACAATGGGGCTGGGTCATCTGGTGCAGACCGAAGCAGGGAGTCAAATTCCCTTCGAGCATCCGCCTTGTTGCCATTTTGATACAAGGCCACAGCAAGGCCGACTCTTGCCTTTCGCTCCTGGCCTGTATCTTTGCAGAAAGCTAAGTGTTCTTTGAGAAGATTGACGGCTTTTTCAGTCTCGCCCACCTTGGCGTACGTGTCAGCCAGATACACTGCAATATCAGCATCATTGGGATGCGTTCTGCATAGTTCCTTGAGAGTAGGAATCGCCAGAATAGGTGACCTCGCTGCCTCCGCACGTGCTTTTAGCAGCAGAAGACGCTTGTCGCTCGGCCGATGGGCAAGGCCTCTCAAAGCAGCATCTACGGCTTTTCCTGAGTGCTGCTGACTCAGCAGGATTTCTCCTAATAGCACCCAAGCTTCAGTCGTCTCAGGACGGTCTGCGGCTATCTTTTCGAGAATCTGCTTAGCATTTTCAATGGCCGGAGCCGTTCCTTCGGCAAGCAGCAGGTAACGTGCTTTGAGCAACTGCAGTTCGATATCATCAGGACTTGATTCCAATGCCTTATCAAGAATGATTCTTCCCTGGGAGAGATTCTCGCGACCGCTCCGCCTATGGCGGACTAAAAACAGCGAAATAGCGCGCCTTTGTACTTGGATGTTATCCGGGGCCAGAAATAGTGCCTGCTGTATATCGGCAACCGCCTCGATTAACCGGCCCGATGCGCCGTAAAAGTCGCTTCTGGCTACCCACGCCTCAGCGTTGTTGGGTTCGGCAGCAATGGCACGTCCAAAGTCTTCAATGGCTTTATCGGTTTGCTTCAGCATGGCGTGTGCTTTGGCACGAAGGATGTGAGCGGACGCGTTGTCAAGGTTGTTGACTACCTCATTGCAAAGTGTCAGCGCCTCTTCAGGTTTGTTCTGATAAATATTCAACTGGATTTGTGCGCCTATTACCGGTAACGAATTCGGGTCCTGGGCCCTCAATTCAGCCAATAATTTACCCGCGTGATCAAACTCGTTCTGCCGCATTTGGAGCAGCGCAAGAGAGAAGCGGACAGCCTGGTTATTAGGGTCACTGGCCAGTAGGTCCTGTAGAATGTCCGATGCTGAGCTTAACTCGCCACGCCTGATGAAGCTTTGCAGCCGCAAGCTCTGCAGTTGTGGCCGATACAACAGCTTTTCCTGAGATATGCGACTCAGAATCTCCTCGGCCTCGTCATGTTCGTGTGCCTTGTAGAGTGCCGCCACAGTAGGATTTATCATACGTATGTCATCGGGCGATCGATTCAAGGCGTCACGGTAGGTCGAGACCGCCAGTTGCAGCTCGCCGGCTTGCTCATAAGCTGCCCCGAGGAGCAGGCGGCTGCCTTGGTCGTTCGCGTTGGTCAGCAGGTTTTTCTGCAGAAGCGAGATGATCTGGGGATAGCGGTCTTTGAAATCATCTGCACGGGTCCAGAGTCTTGCTTGTTCGTATCTCCACTGCCACCCGTCCTCGCCCTCGAGAGACTTGATTTCCTCGATGAGTTGTTGGGTGCGGCCGGGGTCCTCTATAACCTCCTTGCACACCAAGAGTCGGCGTTTGATAGGAATGTCGTCAGGGAGTTCCTCTGTATGCGTTTGCAGGAATCTGTATGCTTTGTCTGGCCGCCCCCGCAGAGTGTATGATTCGGCAAGCAGCAAACCTAAATGACGTAGCGCGATAGGCTGCCCGACCCGTGCTAATGCGTCTTTAATAGTCTCTTCAGATTGTTTGTGATTGCCTTGTTGGGCCAACAAACTGGCCAGGCATTTTACTGGCTCAACGGCCTCGGGAAATTCCCTTATCGTTTGCTGCAATATTCGTATTGCCTCATTTGTCTTATCTTGAGCGGCAACCAGATCTGCTTCGGCCATAGCGATTCTTACTTGTGGAGGGTGATCTTTCTTCAACTGGGCCACTAACGCTTCAGCGTCGGTTAAATTACCCCCTCGCATTGCGAGCTGGAGCTGCAAAAATTTGACGTCGACAGCACCATTGGTGGCATTTTCCCACATGGCCAAATCCTCTTCTATCCTCTGCCACAACTGGCTATTTTGGTCCATTGAGCGTGTGGGTAACAGGTGTATCCGAGCTTGCAGATGGTACAAAGCAGCCTCAAGGTTCTCCGGTGCGAGTTGCGTTGCGGTGCGAGCGTGTTGCCTTGTCTCAGCCCAGTTTCCGGTCTGAGCTAACAGCCTGACAAGGGCCAGACGTCCATCGAGGAAATTAGGCTTCTCAGAAACGAGAGTGCGTAACTGCGCCAGTGCTGATTCTGTATCACCGAAGCGAGAAAGAGCCGATGCCAACGCCAATCTAACTTGGCCTGGTGGGTCTCTGCGGCGACCGGTGTTTGTAGGTATCATCGCCTCTTCCACCGCTCGGCGCCAGCACTTGACAGCCTCGAAAAGCTGTCCTTTTTCGCTGGCTACGAGCCCTTCCAGATAAGCGACAACATCAGGGTTCATATTCTTTTGGCGCATTTTGGAGATACAGTCGCTTGCGCGGTCAAGTTGGCCACCCCGTATGAACAGTTCTGCGGCGGTGGACATGAAGGCCCAGGGATAGCAAGAGAGCTCTTTTAGTCCGGCTTCTGCTATTTTCAGCATCTTTTCCTGGGCGCGTGACTTCAGCGCTAGCTGCGCCCAGGTTTGCCAGAATGTTGGGTCTGTTGGCGTTGCTTCTTGCATAGCGGCCAGGTGTTTCTCTGATTTATCCAGGTCATTTGTGTTGATGAATTCACGAGCAAGCCGCAATCGTACGGCAGGGTCAGACAAATCCTGTTTTTCAGCCTGCTCCAAGTCGGCTTTAGCTGTAGGTGCATCGTTGTTTCTGAGATGGAAAGCTGCGCGGATCATATAAGCCAAAGCCGTGGATGGGTTATTCTCTACGGCCAAATCGAACCAGTGGGCTGGTTGATCGGGAAAGTTTTCTCCGCCTGCGGCGGATTGCTCTGTGAGTTGGCCTAACGTTTCGTACGCTAAGACCTGATCAGGATGTTCTTCTATAATGTTCTTTAATTCTGTTGCCGCCTCATAGAACTTTCGCTGTCCTGCCAGCGCCAAGGCCAAAAATCTACGAAGCTCAGGGTCTGGATTTGTCTCGACCTGTCTTCTGGCGATTAGCTCGGCCTCGCCTGGTGCACGCATCTTCAAGTAGGTTTCAGCAAGCCGCACGGCAGCTTCGGAATTATCTTTGTCTATTCTCAAGACAGCTCGATAAGCTGCTATGGCTTGCTGGACCGTATTACGTCGGAGAGGCCAGATTTTGAGTTGTGCCTCAGCATATTTAAGCAGGATCGGCACGTCATCCTGCTCGACAGCAAGGTAACGACCCAGATTTGTTGCTGCTTCTTCCCACTGTTGGTGGTTATATGCCTTCAGACCTGCCTTCAGGCCGCCCGAGGCCCCACGGTCTCTCTGCCATTGGCGCAGCCCAGCAGCAGTTGTGCCCAAGACAACAAAGCCCATCACCAAGACGATTGCCAATTTGAACTTATCCCGGCTTCGCCGGGGACTTTTTAGTTTTTCCGCATAAGACATCTTAATTCTTTCCTCGACCTATTTTGC
>DAOWID010000263.1 GCA_030641115.1 Planctomycetota bacterium
CAGCCTCAAGCGCAGCTTGGGGATGGCAAAGCTCCAAAAGCGGCGTAACCATCCCCAAATCCTTCGGATTTGAGGCTGCCACCCACTATGGAGCCACAAATCAATGTTACCCAGAATCTGAGCTATTTGAACCATGCCAAAATTCCAGGTTTCCATTCCGTTTTCAGACTGTCCTCGCCCTAAGGTCTAACGGACGGCTCACATACTATCCTTGACGTTTCCTTTCCTTTTGACATCATCGGTGCTGTTTGGTTCCCGCCAGTGGACTATTTTTTCCAGATAACCCTGCTCGTCTCCGGCATAGTCAGGGCTTTGCTCAGGCGTATGGCAGTCAAGGCAGCGCATCTTCGGCTCTGCAGTCTTGGCTGCTCCCGGAGTTTTGATATGCTCTGAGCCGGGGCCGTGGCAGGTCTCGCAGCCAACATCCTTCAAATGGCCGGTTTTCTGCTCAGAAATAAAGCCACTTTCATACTTGATGCCAATAACATGACAGACGACGCACTCCGGGTCGTACTGTGAGCCAACTCTCTCAAGGGTCGCATAAGCGCGGGCGTGGCCCTTGCTGCCCCACTTTTCATATTCGTAGGCGTGGCAGGGCTTGCAGGGTTTCGAGCCGACATATTCCAGGCCGTTGTCCAAGGGCAAACGCCAGTATTTCTCCAGAAGATTGGCCTCTTTGACAAACTGCTGGTAATCTTTGTAGAGTTGGACGAGATCTGGTTCCTGCGGCAAAGCTTCCTTAACCGGTATAGCCCCAAAACCCAATTTCAATTCGTCTTTGACGGGTATTATACGCAATCTGCATACCTTTCTGCCGAATCGGCCGACCGAAAAAACCAGGGACCTTGAATTCGGGTCGCTAATCAATCTGGGCTCATCAGAGTCAGCAGGACAGACCAAACAATCTACAGTGGGTACACTCTGCGCTACCGCCGCAATAGTGGCGGTATCACAATGGTTCAGAATAAGAATATTTACTGTCTGCACATCGGGCTGGGTGGCAAAAAGCTCGCCAATTTGCTCTATCTGTCCGGATTTTGCGTCAAACGTCGCTACCGTTATCAAGGCGGCCTTGCCATTTAGTGACAACCGTTTTGAGAATTTTGCCGGCACCGCCACATCAGCGGGCTGGCGAGGGCTTATGACATTAAAGACCGAGCCAATTTCGTCCAGTAGCCCAAGATTTCTGACCATTTCGATGTCTCTATCGGTCAGATTGACCAAATCGTAGTCGAGCAGGTCAAAGGCCCGGACCATGACATTGAACTTGATTAAGTCCTGCTCGCTGTCACTTTCGACAAGTGCGCCCGTATCGACAATCAGTCTTGCCTCTCTGGGCACAGTATTGAGGATTGCTGAACGTCTGTCGAGCCCGCCCAATTGTCCGCTGCTGCATCCGCAGGGCTTGAGTGCTCCGAGCTCGTTGCCGGTCAGGAAAACCGTAAGCACATCAGCTTCGTGAACGGGTGCTGCCGGCACCTTTGCCTTTCTGACGAACACACACGAGGCACCGAGCATCAACACAGAAATGCAAGTTACTGATCGCTTCATAGGTCAGGTCCGTTTGAATCCGCAGCAATTGAACTTAGGCTTTGAGATTGGCCCAAAAAGGGGGCTGCCGCATAGTTGAGCGTTGCGGCATTGTCATTCTCTTTTCCTTAAATAGAAGCCGCGACAGTCAACGGCCAGTATCTCGGCGCCTTTTATGTGCATGGAAAACACATCCGTGAAGACCCTTCGTTTGTCCTCGGAAGCCGGTGGTGTTATTTCCAGGTCAAACTGATAGCCTTTGCTGACCTTCTTCTGATTCAGAACCTTTATGAGCTTGTTTCTCGATGAGACGGACTCAATCTCGAAATCCTGGCCATAGTTGTCCAGTACCCAGAGTCTCCTGACAACCGGCTTGTGCGGTTCGGCCTTTAGAACTATGATCTGCGGGGGGGTGATCCTGAATTTAGCCAGCGCGTTAAAGACGATAGTGACTTTTTTGCATTCCGGATGAGTCAGGCTAATATAGATAAGGCCGTTCGGAGCGGTACGCAGTCTTTCCAGATTGGCCTTCGCCTGCAGAACAAATTTCGTAGCTTCCACCGAGGAGTCCAAGTCAGCAGTTATGCAGTTGCCACTTGACCTGAACGCCGTTATTGAAAATGGCTTCTTATCAATGCTGATAAGCGTGATTTTCGGGCATCCGCCGCCTTCATCCCTGAGCAGAAGATTCAGTTTTTTCGGGTCGTAACTGACTTTCGGCGCAATTCTGGCCTTTATGGTCAGCGTAACCTTTGGGTTCGCCGCATCATTGGTGTTCACATACACATATTTCCTTGGGGAGGCAGGCTGTGTGGAAGCGGAATATCTTACTTTCAACGTCCCAGGTTCGCCCGGTCTATATTGTCTCTTTTTTAACTCGGTAACGGTGCAGCCGCACGGGGCGTCGATTGTCAGGATTTTCAACATACCGATCCCGGTGTTCGTGAATCTAAACTCACACGAGTGTTTTGTTCCGGGCCCGATCTCACCGAAATCGTGCACAACTTTCTCGAACCTGATTCTTGCACGTGGGCGGCTGGGCTGAGGTCTTGCAACGGGGGATACCTTCGGTGTAGATTGGGGTCTTTGCGGACGAGCCACCGGTTTGGGCCTTGTCGGCTCAGCTTTTTCCGGGCCAACTACCACCTTGGACGGTTCCACCTCAAGTTTTTCCGGACGGGCCTCCGGCTCGGGCGTTGTCAAGTGAGCTTCAGACTCGCTCGGGGCTGGTTCTTTGGCAGGTTTTTGCAGAGTGTCTGCTTCTGCCACTTTGGTCTGGTCTTGACAACTAACCTGCAAAAACAAGACACAACAGCAGAAAAGCAAAAAGTAGAAGGTAAAACGTGAAAGGCATTGCTTTTTGCCTTTGGGTATTTCAGTTTGTCCACAATCGTGCCCCATGTTCTCGTCTCCAAATCAGATTCTTATCTAATTGATCGCTGATCCAGGAACGCTTCTATTGTAAGGGAAAAGGCCTCTGTAAGCAAGTGATTTTCGAGTATTGTTGTGCGGTTTGGTGAAGCGCTCCTAACCCGAAAGAGCCAGAACCAGACAGGGTTTGAGGTTAAATAATGGCTGGAAAGAATCGAACCAGTACGAATCATAAAGAATCTTTGCGCTATACAAAGGCAGGTGCAACAGCGCGTAAAAAAAGCCGGAATCAGCGATTCCGGCCTTTGTGAGACAGCTTGTGATTTAAACTAACATAGAACAAACGTATGAAAAATCTACCGTCTCACCAACACCAAGATATTAAAGAAGAAAAGAGCGCTCTCAATCAACAATAGTAATTATAGGCGCCAGAATGGATTTTGCAAGTGTTTTTTTCAAAATTTTCCATTTTTTTTCCGCTTTGCCCATTTTCTCATGCAGATCTTGGCCATTTCGCCGTTCTTGGCCTCGCCAGGGCCGATTCAGCTCTCGATACCGACATCCGGCAATAGTGCTTTGGCGGGCCAATAACGCGACCGGGGCAAAGCCGGCACCAAACGGCACTTCAGATTAAGAACGACCGCAACAAATCCGGCGAAACTCCTTTTGAGGAGGACGCACCGATTACTATTCTTTGCCCAGGCTACCTGCTGGAACGACACAGTAGACGTAGATAAGCGGATCAGCGCCGGTGTTTATGACGTCATGGACTGTGTTCGGCGGTATGTAGGAAACCTTGCCCTGGCCGACCTGAAAGGTATCTTTTTCGCCGATTAGCAGCTCGCCCTGACCCATAAGGAAGACCAGCAGTTCCTCGTGATTCTCAGTACTATGCTGGCCGCAACTCTGGCCTGGGGCCAAATATACTCTGCCCGAGCGCATCCCACAGGTTTGGGGGTCACCATCCAAAAGCCTTTGATATTCGCGGCTGTCGTTCAAATCTATGACAAGAACTCTACTTGAAGATGCCATAAAATGTCCTCGAAATCAGTTATTCTGATTATTGTATGAGCGTATTTGAGAAATTTCGGCGTTGTTGTCAACAACTTTCTTGACCGGATAGCACAAATAGCGTATTTTTATGTGCAGAGTTCAATAGCAGACTATCAGTTTCTTGTAGGAGCTAATGATAACAGTGGAACTAAGCGCCCTGATTGTCACTGCTGCCTCGTTAGGTTTCTTTCACACTATCTTGGGCCCGGACCACTATCTGCCCTTCATTTATGATGTCGTGGGCGCGGAGATGGTCAGGGGTGAAAACCGCACTTATAACACTGATATGCGGGTTGGGACATATTGCGAGTTCTGTAGTTCTGGGCTTAGTGGGCGTCTCAGTGGGTCTGGCGGTCAAGAGGCTCCAGTTTGTAGAATCCTTTCGAGGTAATCTGGCGGCCTGGCTGCTTATCGCGTTTGGGCTGGCCTATTTAGCATGGGGCCTGCGCCGCGCGTACCGCAGCAGACCCCACATGCACAGCCACACCCACGGAAGTGAGGATAGGCACGTGCACACGCACAGCCACCATCGAGAACACACTCACGTTCACAACGGTACAACCAGCGCAAGCATTACGCCGTGGGCTCTGTTTGTCATTTTTGTTTTTGGTCCGTGTGAACCACTGATTCCAATACTGATGTACCCGGCCTTCCGGAAGAGCTTGTTGGGTCTGGTGGCAGTGACGTGCGTGTTTGGCACGGTTACTATCGGCACTATGCTGGGTGTGGTTCTTCTTTCCAGGGCAGGGTTTAGCTTTTTTCCTATGGCGAGGGTCCAGCGTTTTTCCCACGCGATATCTGGGGCAACTATATGCCTTTGCGGCCTGGCCATCCAGTTTCTGGGATTGTGAGCCCAAAATCAGCACAGCAGAGACTGATTCTACCACTGACCCGCTTGCCCAGATACAACGATGCAGCCTTTTGCGAACACACCTAACCCGCATTTCTCACCACCACAAACGCAGAGACCGCATAATTAGGCGGAGGCGTGCTTCGCACGCAGACTGTTTTTTTCATCACCCCCCAGCCGAAGCCAGATGAGCAGGCAAAGCCAATAACGCAGGTTTCACCCGTCCGCCGCGGTGGAAATGTGGCTTTGGAGGCTGGGTGATGAAAAGAAGATACTGCGAGAAATGCGGGTTAATAACCGACCTTGCGTGCAATATCTCTCTGGTATCCGCCGAGAAAAAAAATGATTTTTTTGCAATTATTTCCTTGACGGGGTAGCACGAATTTCATATTTTTATGCGTGGTAGCACGATTTTGGTATTGTTATGCGCAACATAAATGCTAAGTTTTTGTTCTTCGGAGGATAGAGCTATGAAAAGTTCGATTGTTTCGGTTGTAGCGCTTGGTCTAGCGCTCGCCGGTATTGTGAGAGGCGGGCCGAGTGTTGCACAGGTGAGCCATACAGAATTCCAGGCAGTGGACCAAACTGGCGAACAGACATACAAGGCAAGCGATAAGGTCATTCTGGAAGGCATTGTGCTCAACAACCCGTCTGACATGCTGGACCCAACGGCGGACGATACTATAACGGAGACGTTCAACATCAGTGGGCAGTGGCAAATATACTTTCAAGGTGAAGGAGATGACCATGCGGGCACGGCTGTGTGGCTCGGGCAGCTTTATAGCAATCTGCCCTGGGTTGAGCCTGACGGGGGATATTCCAATGAAGAGTTCATAGCAGAATTAAATCGTCTCAATGCCGCCCAGTTTAGTCCGGGCGACAGAATCCGCGTGACCGGCTATTTCCTGTCATACAAGGGCAAACTCAATATAAACGAGCAACATAACAAAGATCCCGACCACGATTTTACTGTCGAGCTGTTGGAGCGAGGTGTTGGGCTGCCTCGGCCAGAGGTCGTCACGCTCGACGAACTGAAAGACGATAGTGACAGCTTCATCTTTGATCCCAATCGCCAAAGAGGCGGTGAGTATCACCAGGCCCGGCTGATTAAGATTGAGGATGTCAATTTTGTGGATGCAAACGATTGGGGTCCAAACGCAGAGCTAATGATAACCGATGGCACGAAAACGCTCCCCGTGAAATTAGGGCGGGGCAACGGCATCTACGCCGGCTCGAATAATCTGACTGAGCCTTTTGATGTCATTGGCATTATGGACCAGGAGAGCTTCGACTTAACCGGCGGCTATCGCCTATATGTGATGAACTATGATGGTAATGGTTCTATCTTGGCCACCAGAGAGCACCGCATGGCGAATAAGCCGGGCGATACGAATATGAACGGCGTGGTGGATTTCGTAGACCTTGCAAGGTTGGGCGAAGATTGGCTCAAGGACTAAACTGATACAGGAGATTTGTTGGAGCAGGTATCTATCCTATGAGACGGGCTTTTACGCTAATTGAACTGCTGGTGGTTATTGCCATTATCGCTTTACTGATGGGGATTCTGCTACCTGTGATGGGACGGGCTCGGCTTCAAGCCAAGGTGCTTGTGGTAAACGCAGAACTGCGTGACATAGGGATGGCACTTGAGGCCTATTCGTTTGATAACGACAATAAATACCCACCGACTCGTGTAGATTGCATGCTTGGAGGCCATTTCTATCAACTTCCTACCGAACTTGTTGAGAGCAGATATCTTCCGGCGCCGCCCAGCGAGACCTTTATGGCTGCCGGTACAGAAGACAGGTTCAACCGCGGCTACACATATAAGTATAGGTCGGTGGGGACGCTGATTTATAATAGAACAGTGACTGTCAAAGATGGAGCATATCTGTGGGTTCCCGACGGCTTTCCTGACAATGAGCAAGAAGAAGGACAAACGTACAAGGACCTCAAGGATTCACCGGTAAGCTGGGTTCTTTACAGTGAAGGCCCTAAGTTCGACCTGGAGCGCATGAAAGAGCTGAAATATCCGGTGCCGGGCAAGACGTGGTATAGCCCGCAGACACACGAGGGCATTATAGTCCGGCTAAGGATAAAAAACGGACAGCAGATAGGCTCGTTCGAAGACTGAATAGTAGATGAGAAATCGTGGATTGACATACATATCGATATTCTTCGCAGTGTTCGGTTGTATTCCGGCTGGGTGTAAAAACAGAGGCGCCCAGCAAAACACGCCTGAAATTGCTGTCACCAATTCGTATTTGCAGTGCGTGGTTAGAGACCTTTATGGGGATGAGGTAGATGTTCTTTGTTTGGCTCCGCCAGGCATGTGTCCGGGGCACTTCGACATTTCGCCGGCACAGGTCAAGCAGCTCTGCAGGTGCAGAATATTGCTGCTTTTTGATTTCCAAAAAAGCGGCGAAAAATCCTTGTCTCGAATAAAAGAAAATGGCCTAAAGACTGCTTTTGTTAAAACCCCGACCGGTTTGTGCGTGCCTGAAGCTTACGTCGTCACCTGCCGGGAGGTTTGTAATATCTTGTCGTCGCAATACCATGAGCGAGCAGCTCGATATAAAGAAAGACTGCGACTTATCGAAAAACGTCTGGAAAATCTTAACGACGAGTTCCTTGCAGAAATAGAACAATCCGGCCTGGATTCAACAAAAGTCCTCGCATCGAACCGCCAGGCACAATTTTGTAACTGGCTTGGCTTGGAAACGGTAGCCACATTTGTGGGCAGCGATGCGGAAACGGTCTCTAACATCAATCATTGTCTTAGAAAAGCTGAAGACCAAGATGTAAAATTCGTGGTAGCCAACAAACAACAGGGTACGGGCCTTGCCAAAGCCCTCGCTCAGAGGCTTGGAGTCAAGGTGGTGGTCTTCAGTAATTTTCCTGCTCTCGACGGTGAGCGAAACCCTTTTGACAGGCTTGTGCGCCAAAACGTGAAGGCTCTTCTTGAGGCGGCTGAGCAATGATCGGTGGAGGTTTGAACCTTTCAGGCATTGAAGTGAAGCGCAGCGGCCGAACAATCCTCAATATCGATAATCTCCAGATTCCTTCCGGAGCGTTTGTGGGTATAATCGGGGCTAATGGCGCGGGAAAGACAACGCTGTTGAAGGTTTGTTGCGGACTGATAAAACCAAACCAGGGCACGGCAAAATTTGAGGACAGAGATTTGGCAGAGTTGAGCAGTTGGGCCAAGTGCAATCTGCGAAAACACATCGGCTATATCCCACAGGCGGCAGAGTACAACGCTGAACTGCCCTTCACCTTGTCGGAAGTGGTAGCAATGGGCAGAACAAGCGTTAAGTCTTTACTAAGCCATCTGAATGATGAAGATTATGTAATCGTTGACGCCTGGATTGATAAACTTGGACTATCGGACCGCCGGAATCAGACCTTTAGAAGTCTTTCGGGCGGCGAACAGCAAAAAGCTCTCATAGCTCGCGCGATGGCGCAGGACCCGGGAATTTTGATGCTGGACGAGCCGTGCGCGAATCTCGATTTCAACTGGAAATACCAGATCACGGAGATTATCGACGAGTTGTACCGCCAAACGAAGATGACGATTTTAATGGTTTCTCACGAGACGAGTTTGCTACCTCCAGGCTGCAAGAGAATCGTCCTTTTGCACGAAGGAAGCATATTGGCTGACGGTAGTGTTGACGATGTTTTGGCCTCCGAGGCTCTTGAGAAGGCCTACCAGTGCCGAATTGAAACCCTCAACATCGGCGGACGGAAATACGCCATCAACAAAGAGCAAATGCAAGATTCTTAAGGTTATGGATCCGTATTTTTATTTAGTCATTGTAGCCGGGCTTATTGCGGGAGCGAGTACGGGCTTTTTGGGCGTTTATATTGTCGGGATGCGAATTCCATTTATCGGCACCTGCATTTCGCATGCGACGATGGCGGGGTATATCTATGGCAGCTTCCTCGTATTTGAAAGCCAGAGTCTAACTGCCGCCAGTCCCATTGTCGGCGGCATAACGGCTTCGGTTATAGCTGCGCTAAGTCTGGCGGTTATTCGGCCCGACAAGTCGAGGATGGATACTAACGTGGGTCTGGCGATAGTTTTTTGCCTTATGTTAGGCCTTACTTTCCTCGGAATAGGCTTGAACCAGGGCAGTCGGTCCGATATGCTCGGTCTGTTGTGGGGCAATCTACTTTTCGTAGATAAGGCCGGTACGGTTATCATTGCTGCTATGGCCATTGTTTTGGCGATCTTCTCCGTGCTTTTTAATAAAGAGCTGAAAGTACTACTTTTTAGCCGATCTATTGCCGCCGCGACGGGCATCCATGAAGGATTTGTTTATTGTCTGTTTCTGGTCTTGTGCGGGCTGATATTGGCTGTCAATCTGCCTCTTATTGGGGGATTGATGATATTCAGTTTGATTACGTGCCCGGCGGCAGCAGCTTATCAAATCTGTACCGGACACAAATCGGTGGCCTTTGCCGCAACGATTTTTGGAATTCTGAGTGTTTTAATTGGATTTCTCGTTTCATACTATTTCAATTTGCCAACCGGCGCCTGTATTGTTATCGTCAGTACAGGCGTGTTTGGCATAGCGGTTATGTACAGAACCATCAGACGTAGAGGTGGTTGATTTGCTCAGGTGAGAAGCCCGTGAAGTGCAAGTTTGATATCATTCTTTTAGCGTGGGTGGTTTTTGCTTGCTCGCTTTCTTTCGCGACAGTGTCCGCGAGGGCTGCCAATAAGATAGAGCCTGTTGGGGATGACGTCAGAGCTGTTGTTGACGTGGAAGAGGTGGTCACGAGATATACTCCTGCCAATAACGGTGCCGGGCCTTTGTGGTGCTACGGCTCGACAGTTATTGCCCGGCAAGGGGAAAACGTTTACCTCTCCGTAATCGAGACCGGCAAAGATGTGCCTCCGCTTTGCAATACAAGGTGGCAATTATGGCACCGGACCACAGAAGGCTGGAAAATAGTGCAGACTGAGAAAGAGTACCGGCAGCGTGAGCCTTGTCCAATCGCCATCTTTCATAAGGGTCCGGTCTTTCTATCGGTCAATCCCTCCGTTGAACCACGCGGCGTCCAATACGGCTACTGTCAGCCGCAAGTGCTTGAGTTCGATTCCCAGAATCCGGCTGCCAGCTTCAAAGTACATTCGCCAATCTGGGCGGATGGAACCCACTTCACGGACCATTCCTATCGGGGCTTTGCCGCGGACGGAGCGAATCGTGAGCTGCTTACCGTCAATATCAACGCCCAAACCAGCGAGCAATTTGTGTCCTATTGTGACAGCGAAGGCAGATGGCATCAGAAAGGCAAGATCAAGTTTCCTGTTAGGGCCTGCTATCCTCAGGTGGCCCTGCGAGATGGCGCCGCTCACATCATGGCTATCGGCGACATCGTTGAACCGATCGAGGAGTGGCGAACGCTCAAATTCGAGAAGCTCAATCGCAAGTGGGACTACGTTTTCCGCCGGCTGTTCTATACCTTCACCCCTGACATCAGGAAAGCTGGCTTCGCTGACCCAATTGAAGTTGACACCGTAGAGGAGACTGCCGGCCACATCCGCAACCTTGATCTTTATGTAGATGGCGAGAGAGCAGCCCATCTTCTTTATCTCAAGCGTCCACACCAGTACGGATTCATTCGAGACAAATACTTTCCCGGCCAGGCCATGACAGTGCATTTGAAATATGTAGTCGTCAAAGACGGCAAAATTGTGTCCAAGAAGACCTTAGCTGAAACCGCCGGCGATTCCAAAGGACTGCAACCATCCTTTGCTCGCTTTCACATTAGACGCAATGGCGAACTGCACGTAATCGTTGCCGGCACCAGCAAGTCCGCAGGTGGTCTCGGCAATTACGTTGGCCGAATACTGCCAGGCCCAGCACGGACGACATTTGCTCGCGTTGGCTTGAAGCACCCGTTTGGCAGCTTCTTCACAAACACACCTCGTGGGGGCTCGGAGCCGTCTGATGTTGCTGATGTCTTTGGTATTGCTGACGATGGTCCGAACCTACGATACGCCAGGATCCGGCTTGTATCAGATTGAAGTTAACTGAACAAAAACCTTGTTGTGTATGCGGAACCTTGCGCATTTCCTTTGCTGTCAGAAAGCAGTTTCTGTACAGATCACTGGCCACCAGGAAAGATGTGCCGCGATACTGCTCCGCCCACGCCTGTTTCCAAATCAGCCGCCGCTCTGGGCGCAAACCGAACTCGCACAGTCTCTTGCCTACATTCGCAGCGCCGAGCTTCCACTCAGCGTTCTTCAATCTCAACAGTCTCGCCGGGCTTGAGCCGATAAGCCGAGAGGGTTGTCCCAATCGCATTTGTAATAACAACCGTGCCTTGTTCGACCTTGTGGCGAGCGTGATAGTACTTGCCCGTCTGTGGATCATAGACCCGATTCCCAGTGAGGTCGAAATGCCAGACTACATCCCCACGTTGGTTTCTAACGGTGACGCGCTTTCTCTTTCCAACCAAAGTACCCATTTTGCGCTCCTTCCCTTTCTTTGGAAGGAGCTGGCCGTCGCAGTATGAAGAGTGGCCAAGAATTATAGTACACAGCTTAAGCCTTGAGCGTCCTCGTGCTTACGGCCAACCCCACCAAAAAAAAAATTGAATAGTCCAAGAGAGCATGGTAACATAAGTAATCACAGTTTAAGCCTTGGGCGTCGAGCCAGCATACTATCAGTTCGGCGCCCATCGCCTATTTTCTAAACAAAAACATCATCTGTATTAGTTGAGTAAACGACATTGCAGCGTTGCAGGTTCATCTGACGACCACTTATCCTTGCCTGTGTCCTTGCCCGGTTCAGTGCGAGCATTAGCATCGCTACCAATAGCGCGATCATAGCGAGCACTAAGCTCGACTTTTGCCATTTTTGAGATTGTCGATGGATAGAGAATTAGTGGCACAAAAGATGGACTCCTGCCGATTTTTACTGACAAGTAAAGTCG
>DAOWID010000430.1 GCA_030641115.1 Planctomycetota bacterium
CACAATTCTACAGATTTTGAGTGTAACCTTATTCGAGAAAGTGTCTATTTTACAAGTACTTATGGAAGCTGGTTACAAAACTGACAACGCTGATTTTTGTAACCAGTTGATGTTATTCGACTTATAACCGGACAGTAGTGAGAAGCGAATGGGTCTCAAGCCCGACGGGATCGTGGGCCCACAGACACGTCGGAGGCTGTCGGAACTTGAAGCTGGTTTTGATATGATAAGTATTCGAAGTGCTAAGGACCCGGGAGTTCTGCGCGGTCAGTTTGTGCATCCGATCATGTTCCGGATTGCCCGCGAACTGGAGCAGGCGGGATGGCATTACGATGCGATAAAGGCGTATCTACTTTTGTTGAATCTGTTCCCGAGCAAGAGGGAAGCCGACGATGCACTGCTGGCAGTAGCGAGACTCTTCCGTGATAATATGCTGTTCGAGGAGGCACTGGGGGCTTATGAGGAATTGATGGAATACTTCCCCAAAGGTAATGTCACCAGCGAGGCATATATAGAGTCGGCATCGTGCCTGGAAAACCTCGGCCGGTGGAAAAAGGCCAAAGAGTTATACGAGCTTTACATAAAGAAGTTCCCAAGGTACAAGCATGTAGGCCTATGCAAGGAGCGGATTGCTCTGTTAGAGGAAATCCAACAGTATCAGGATTTTCACGACAATAATCGACAACACACGAAGGCGGCGGAGGCGCAGTATCAGATTGGTGTTATTTTGCATAAAAAGTTGAAGAACTACACCAAGGCAGCGGTGGAGTTTACGAAGGTGGCGGAGCTTTACGCCAAACACGTCCGCGCGGCGGATGGACTGTTTACGGCCGGCGTGGCATATTTGCGTACGGAGAATTTCCCGGCAGCTCGCAATGTTTTCGGGCAGTTACTGCAGCGGTATCCGGAGAGCCGACTGGCCGACGATGCCCAGTACTGGATAGGTCATACGTATGAATACAGCGCGCGGGCGTTTGGAAAGCTCGACCAGAAAAGAATCATCTTGAAGCGCAGGAGCCTGCAGCATCAAGCGAGGCTGCAGGGTGACATTGGGCTGCGACGGCGGTTTTACTCACAGGTGGAGCCGGGGCCCGAGATGCCGCAAGAAGTCTGGACCACCGATGCACTTGGTGTTCTGACCAGTGGCTCCAAACGTGACCGTGTGAACGCGGAGCTTTTGCAGGCCATCGGTGCTTATCAGAAAGTGGCGGAGAATTTTAAGATGGGGGATATGGCCGGCAACGCATTGCACCGCATCGGGGTAATTTATACCAAATATCTTAAAGATCCTGAAAAGGGCTTCCAGGCTTACCAGGAACTGCTGGAGCATTACCCGGGCACAAAAGAAGCGACCGATGTTCTGTACGAGGTGGGGGTGTACTACCTGGAGAAAGAAGAGTTCGACGAGGCTGTAAAATTCTACCAACAGTTTGTTTATAACTATCCCACCGACGACCGAGTAGAGAGGTCAATGATTGCGATAGCGCGATGCTACATGGGCAAAAAGGCGTGGGACAAAGCCCTCGACGCGTACCAGAGCTACCTGAACAAATTCCCGCAAGGTAAAGAGGCGAAACTCGCCCAAGCACAAATCAACTGGATTAGAACATACCACTATTAAGCGGCGCCTGGTCACAGTGCACTCGTAAACCGCTAAAGCAGGTGCTGTTTTTGAACAGCTCAAGAAGCTGCTTATGAATCCTTATATCCGTCATAATCGCTATCGTGAACAAAGAAAGATGATAAATCCTTCCAAATCTGTCAACTGCCTGGGTAGACAATTTTCTCTGAATCTCATATCATAAATAAAAATCAAACATCAAGGACTGATGTGGAGGGGTTTGTTTAGTTGTTTCCTACATTGTTTTTCCGCGCAAAGAACAAGGCTGTTCCAAAGTCCTTTTGCAGCAAGAATTAATTGTTTCTCTGTTGGTTTTAGCTAAATCGATGATTTGGAGAGGGGAGAATAAGGTCCTTAAAGCCACGGGGCAATGAAAGAGAAGAACAAACAGCTCAGTTGTGAATCCTTTTAACCTATTTTCCCCTGCAGTAGCCCCTGCAATTTCCTTTCCGTACCTTCTGCCAAGCAGGGGCTTTTTATTAAAATCTAACCATTTTCTTTTTGCGACCAAAAATGATGAAAAAGCCGTAGTTTTACGGTATTCTTGCCGTCACAGGGATGACACAAACGTTCAATTCTCGTAAGATCTCTGAACGTTTAAGGTGCCCCCCCGCTTCTGCGAGAAATCGGGGGCACAGCACGACTACGGTGGAAACCTTCAAAGAATTTGAAAAAAACCTTGCAAGAAGGCTGCCTTGTGTGTTAAAATGTTCTTAGTTGAGATGTGAAGGCAGGCAAAGAAATCTCATAATATTCTGTCGTCATCATAATTCGTACCTACTTTACATTCATATCAGTCCGGCCTTCGCAAGATAACAGCTCTTTGATTATTAGAGCTTTGCGCTTGCGCGAATCCGCCGAGCCTATGTGCCCTTATGCCGTCATAACATATTTATCATAGATTTCTCAAGGACAAGACAAATGAAAGCAACCGTCTTTTTAGCCCTTCTTTTCATTCTCGCCGCCTCAGCCCCAGCCGCAACCCGCCGCGTCCCAGACGAGTACCTCAACATCCAGGCCGCCATAGACGCCTGCACCCACGGCGATACTGTCATCGTCGCCCCCGGCACATACACCGGCCAAGGCAACCGCGACATCGATTTCAAAGGCAAAGCCATCACCGTCCGCAGCACCGACCCCAACGACCCCGCCACCGTCGCCGCAACAATCATCGACTGCAACGGCACTGAAGAAGACCCCCACCGCGGATTCCATTTTCACAACGACGAAGGTGCAAACTCCGTCCTCGCCGGTTTTACCCTGAGGAACGGCTTCGCTACCAACGGGGGTGGAACACTCTGCAACGAAAGCAGCCCTACAATCGCCAATTGCACATTTCTCAATAATTCCACCAACGGCCGCGGCGGCGCACTGTACAACCACAACTGCAGTCCCACTATAGTCAACTGCCTGTTCAGTAGAAATTCAAACATTACCGATGACGGCGGCGGCATCTATAACCTCAAGAGCAGTCCCGTTCTGACCGGATGCACGTTCAGCCGGAATACGGCCGATTCGGATGGGGGGGCGATTTACAGCCTGGACAGCGACCTTGTCCTCACCGACTGCGCGTTCACAGGCAACTCGACAAGATTCTCCGGAGGCGCGATGTGCACCAGGGCAGATGATGGGCGATGCGATCTGGTACTGACCAATTGCACGTTCACTGACAACTCTGCGAGCTACGGCGGCGGGATGTGGACCCGGTACGGCAGGCTAACACTTACGGACTGTACCTTTACGAAAAACCAGGCCACGTACTCCGGCGGGGGGATGCGTAATGCAGACAGCACCTCGGTGCTGACGAATTGCATCTTCAGGGCCAACTCGGCACAAGGCGGCGGTGGGACGAGCGAGTCTTACTCAACGCTCGCCAACTGCCTTTACGTAGACAACCACGCCTATAGTACCGCCGGGGCGTCTATTGGCGCCGGGACAGTGACCAATTGCGTTTTCATCGGCAATTCATCAGAGTGTTCAACCGGGGGACTTGGTTGCGGCGACGGTGAGTCGGTGGTGACGAACTGCACGATTGCGGGAAACTCCTCCGGTGGCTATGGTCGTGCAGGAATAGGCGGTGGGCTGGGCCGCTTGGCTGTGGTCAACTGCATTGTATGGGACAACCGCGACAGGGCCGGTGCGAGCGAATCGGCACAGATCTCTGATGCAGTTGAAGGCCTGCTGACTGTCGACTACTGTTGCATCCAGGGATGGACGGGCGAGCTTGGTGGTATCGGCAACACGGCTGAGAACCCGGAATTTGTCTATCCGGCCGGGTACAATTATCACCTGTTGTCCAACTCGCCCTGCATCAATGCCGGCTTGCCGGACTCTTACGACGGGATTGATATGGACGGTGAGCCAAGAATGTTGGACGGCCGCGTCGATATCGGAGCCGACGAGTTCAGTGCTGCGTCCGAACCCCTGATCGGCGTCCACCCGAAGAGCTTTGGATTTGCCGCGCACCCCGACGGCGGCAACCCCGAGACTCAAATACTGACCATTCGCAACCTTGGCGCCGACGTGCTGGACTGGTTGATTGTGGAGGATTGCCCCTGGCTGAACGTTGCTCCCCAGAGCGGGCAATCTACCGGTAACAGCAATCAAGTCACTCTGTCCGTGGACAGTTCGACCTTGAGTTCGGGTCTGTACAACACCGAACTGGTCATAACCGCCGAAGGGGTCATCAACAGCCCCTGGAGAGTCCAAGTCACTTTACAGGTATTTGACGATGACGGCACGCTGCACGTTCCGTCGGAATATGAGACGATTCAGGCCGCAATTGATACGGCCCTTGATGGCCAATCCGTTATCCTCGCTCCGGGGACATATACCGGCGACGGCAATCGTGAAATTGATTTCAAAGGAAAAGCGATTACCGTTCGAAGTCAGAGCGGACCGGAGAGCTGCGTCATTGACTGCAACGCCAACGAATATGAGCCGCACTGGGCCTTCACTTTCAACAGCGGCGAAGATGCTAACTCTGTGATCAGCGGTTTTACAATCACCAACGGCTACCATAAGTACGGCGGAGGCATTCACTGCTACCAGGCCGGCCCGAGCATCAGCGGTTGCGTGCTGACCGGGAATTATGCCACATGGGGCGGCGGGATGTACAACGATCAAGGCAATCCAAGCCTGATAGACTGTACCTTTAAAGATAATGACGCTCACGGTGGCGCAGGAATACACAATAAAGCCGGCAGCCCCATGCTGACCGAGTGTACCTTCAGGGCAAACCACGCCCGTGCCATGTACAACGGCCGTCATAGCAGCCCGATTCTAACCAACTGTGAGTTCATTGAGAACGACGGCGGAGGTGTGGAAAATGACCGGTACACTAATCCGATATTTACCAACTGCAAGTTCATTGGTAACTCGGCCGGTTCCGGCGGCGCACTCATCAATAGGGACTACGATACCCCCACGCTAATCAACTGCCTCTTCTTGGGTAACGCCTCAAAGTGGGATGGCGGTGCCATGCACAACACGGGGACCAATATTTTTCCGACTTTAATAAACTGCACCTTGACGGGAAACTCGGGGGGCACCGAAGGCGGTGCAATCTCAAACTGGGACAATGCGCATCATGCAGCGCCGACGCTGGTCAACTGCATTCTCTGGGGCAACAGCGACAGCCGCGGAACAGGAGAGTCTTCGCAAATCTATAGGGGCGAACCCGTTGTGGATTATTGCTGCATCCAGGGATGGACGGGACTCATCGAAGGTACGGGTAATATCAGCTCCGACCCGTGCTTTGCATTGGCTGGAGAACCGTACCTTTCGGCCGAGTCCTCCTGTATCGACGCCGGTACGAACAGTGTCGGGCCGAACCTGCCGGAAACCGACCTGGACGGAAATCCGCGCATTATGAACGGCAACACCGATCCAGCCATTGTCGTGGATATGGGAGCATACGAGTACAATCCCGCCAGATCGTCAATAGCCCTCTCGCCTCTCGAAACCACGTTCTCCTATGTTCGGGGCGGCCCGATCCCTGATCCTCAAACTCTGCTGGTGAGAAACTGCGGCGGCCAGACACTTGATTGGGAAACTTTCCATGACTGCAACTGGCTTGATGTCCTGCCGCCAAACGGTCACTCCAGCGGCCAGATCGATGAGGTGATCTTGTCTGTCGAACCCAACTCACTGCCTTTGGGCACTCATAAATGCACATTGACCGTTTACGACTCCAACGCCGTCAACAATCCACGCACTGCATCGGTTACCTTAAGCATTTTTGCAGATACCATTCATGTTCCGGAAGATATCCCTACAATCCAGGATGCAATCGACCATGTCCTCGAAGGAGGCACGGTCATAGTGGCCGACGGCACGTACCGTGGTCCCGGCAACCGTGACATTGACTTTCTCGGCAAGGCAATCACTGTCCGTAGCGAGAACGGCCCTGAAAAGTGTATTGTCGATTGCGACGGCAAGATATACGAGCCCCACCGCGGCTTCCATTTCCACAACGGCGAAAACGCAAACTCGGTACTGTCCGGCTTTACCATCATTAACGGGTACGGACCAAAAGCGGGTCTGTATCGTTGGGGACCGGGTTTCTGTGGCGGAGCTGTCTTATGTAACGCTGCCAGCCCCACAATCAGTGGCTGTGTTCTTGTCGATAACTCTGCAAACTACGGCGGCGCGATTTACGCCCACCAGAGCAGCTCGTCCCTGACAAGGTGTGTCTTCAGCGGCAATACGGCCGAGTTTAGCGGTGCTGGGCTCTACAACAGCGAGAGCAACCTTGTCTTGACCAACTGCCTGTTCGACTTCAATCGGGCCATGCAGTATGATGGCGGTGGCATCGGCAACTACCAAAGCACGCCGGTTCTTGCCAACTGCACGTTCTGCGGCAACGCCGCGGCGAGGAATGGCGGCGGTCTAAGCAACTCGTTTCACAGCGATTCGACGCTTGCTAATTGCCTGCTGTGGTATAACACGGCCGTGAACGGACCTCAAATCAGCACGGAGAGCACGCGTTATGCGTCGCATCTGAGAGTTTTATGCAGCAATGTCCAGGACGGTTTAACTAAACTGTATATCAACAAAAAGGGTACTTTAACTTGGGGCCCGGGTAACATTGAGGCCGAACCCTGTTTTCTTGATCTGGGTCATTGGGCCGACGTTGATGACCTGAACATTATTGCTGAACCCAACGACCCAAATGCTGTTGCGGTTAGTGGCGACTATCATTTGAAAAGCCAGGGCTGGCGATGGGATACTGAGCGCAAAATGTGGACCTGGGACGATATCACCAGCCGATGTATCGATGCCGGCAATCCCGGCTCGCCCCTCGGCGACGAGCCCCTCTCTGTCCCCGCCGACCCGAACAACGATTGGGGCGTAAACGTTCGCATAAATATGGGCGCCTATGGAGGCACAGGCGAGGCAAGTATGCCACCTTATGATTGGGCGCTGCTGACTGATTTGAATAATGATGGTATAGTCAATGGTCAGGACTTTGCCCATGCGGCGACAGATTGGTCCACCGCGGCCGATGAACAGCCTGGCGATTTGAATAGAGACGGTGTGATTGATTTTGCCGACCTGGCTCTATTTGCCGATGACTGGCTGAAACAAACAACGTGGCACAAATAAGCGTCAGAACGTTTTCGAGAAAGAGTTGTGAGTAATAAACTCACCGCCCTTCCTTTCTAGTGTTTACTTAAAGGGACAAACCGATTTTGGACCCCGTGGATACTGTTCGGCTCTATCCAAATAGCAGTATTTCTCTCGCTTGGCTTATACAATTAGTCAAAGCGCCAATGTCTTATGGCGTCCTAAATTGGGAAAACGACAAGCATCCCCCAATCGCGGTTTGGATAACATTGCTTCGTGTGGGACCGGTCTTCCGCTCCAGCCTATGCAAAGAGAGAGGTTCAGAAAAGGTGTGAGGTCCGAACCTTCTGTTTGCCTTCGTTGAGGCTGTGCCTATTGGCGCTTGACAAGCGCACGGTGACCTGCGGAACCCAAATATTGCGTCTTTATTGGGCCTTCCGAAAGGATCACGAGGCCTTCAGGACGTGCTCTTGGGGAAAGGACTGCACCAGGCTGTTTATTCTGTGCCTCAAAACGGCTTGGATGTCCTCGCTGCTGACTCGGGCAATACAGCCGATGCCTTCGAATTGTTGGCGTCTTCCCTGACGGCTCAGCGGCTAAATGAAATCAGCCAAAGCTATGACCACGTAATTATCGATACGCCAGTGTCATAAATAAATAGTGATTATTTTTTTGATTGCTCGGGAGGGCCCAGCAAGCGGATGGCTTTTATATACAGAGTACCTTGCTGCGCCTGGTTTAACGCTTTCCTGGAGATACCCAGAACAACCGCCTTCAATGAGCTTAGATTCATTTTTTTTGTTTCTCTTAGTCCGCCTTCAAACGTCCAATAGTATCTTAAATCGTAACCGTTCAGGCCCTTAGTTGGCCTGATGCAGAAGCGATGGAGTAGGAGTTTGGAAATAATAGGCGGACAGAGCGTTTTGAATGAATTGCCAGCTGGACCGGCCTTGCTTTCGGCAGGTAGCCAACACCGTCCAGATGC
>DAOWID010000340.1 GCA_030641115.1 Planctomycetota bacterium
AATTTCTCATACATTTTTTGTAGGGAGCAAGTACATGAGCACACATGGTTACACACGTCGTGATTTCTTGAAAGTTATGGGCTTGGGAGCGGTCCGCCTCGGCGGACTGACGATGTCCGGATGTACGGACACGTTTGGCAAGTCTGGCAGTGAAACGACTGACACTCGCCCACCAAATTTTGTTGTCATTTTGACGGACGACCAGGGCTACGCCGACGTCGGCTGCTTCGGGGCGAAGGGATTTGAGACGCCTAATCTTGACCGCATGGCGGCCGAAGGTGTCCGCTTCACGGATTTCTACGCTGCCGCAGCCTCGTGTACGCCTTGGCGTGCGGCGCTATTGACCGGCTGCTATCCGCAGCGTGTCAGCCTGCCGCATGTGCTCGGCCCAGGTGCAAAAATCGGCATCAACAGCGAGGAGCAAATAATTCCGGAGGTGCTCAAGCCGCTCGGTTACGCCACCGCGTGCTACGGCAAATGGCACCTCGGACATCACTCCAAGTTCCTGCCCACACATCATGGCTTTGATGACTACTTCGGCCTGCCTTACTCGAATGATATGTGGCCTCGCCATCCGGAGCGGCCGGAGGCATATCCCGACCTGCCGCTTGTCGAAGGTGAAAGGGTCATCGAATACAATCCCGACCAGACGAAGTTGACCACGTGGTACACCGAACGGGCTGTTAGTTTCATCAAGAAGAACAAGGATCGACCTTTCTTGCTTTATCTGCCTCATTCGATGCCGCACGTCCCGCTGCACGTCTCGGACAAGTTCAAAGGCAAATCTAAGCAGGGGCTCTTCGGCGACGTCATAATGGAAATCGACTGGTCCGTGGGCCAGATTCTATCAACACTAAAGCGATTCGGTATTGACCGGCAGACGCTGGTGATTTTCTGCTCAGACAACGGACCCTGGCTAAGTTACGGCGACCATGCAGGCTCAGCCAAGCCGCTTCGCGAGGGAAAGGGCACTACGTTCGATGGTGGCCAGCGCGAGCCGACCATCATGCGCTGGCCCGGCAAAATCCCCGCAGGCACGGTCTGTAATGAGATGGCTTCTACAATGGACATTTTGCCGACGCTTGCGAAACTCGCCGGTGCAGAGCTGCCAAGTCGCCGTGTTGATGGCAAGGACATTTGGCCGCTGATGTCGGCCCAGCGTGGAGCCAAGAGTTCGCACGAGGCATTTTTCTATTATCGCGGCTGGGCACTGGAGGCGGTTCGCAGTGGCAAGTGGAAGCTGCACCTGCCGCATAGTTATCGCTCATTAGGCGGACGTCAGGGCGGCACGGGCGGCCAACCGGTCAAATACGAGCAGGCCAAGATCGGCCTGGCACTGTTCAATCTTCAACAAGATGTAGGTGAGCAGCACGATGTCTCCGCCCAGCATCCGGAGGTTGTCAAGCGGCTCTTGAGCCTCGCTGAGAAGATGCGTGAGGATCTCGGTGATTCGGCAAAGAAAATGACCGGCAAAAACAGAAGACCGCCCGGACGACTCCAAGATTAGCTCTCGCGGTCGCACCGAGTGGCTTTCGGACGCGAAAGTTCGTCAGTGAGCAGTGGTTACTGAGTTGCTAACCCTCGTGAGTGTTGGCCCCATTTCAGTACCAGGGTCGCCACATTTATTCTATTGTCGTTTTTTCACCCCCTCTCCGTTAGCTGTTGCCTGCCGGCAAACGCAGAACCGTATTGGCGTCAGGTTGGGTTGATTTTGCGTAACTTACGCCCATCTATCGCTTCTTGCAGCCATTCGATTATGGCTGGCTTGTAATCGTAATCCTCCAAATCTCGCAGGTCATCGCCGTCCAATGGGCCAGCGCCGCCTACGATTTTCCCGAACGTTGTGCTTTCGACAGCGTAAATTTTACCGTTGGTATGCTGCCAGAATCCCTTGATTGTTTTCACAATCTGGCCTCCTTTCTGTTTTCGGGATGAGTTCTGCAAAATTGCAGGTTAGGCATATATTATTTAAGAAAATCCGTTTTTTGATTTTCTTAAATAATCGCTTAACTATTTGTTAAAGAACAACTTATTGTTTAACAAGAAAAAATCAAAAAACGAATTTTTCTTGTCGAAGTATGCCTAACCTGCAATTTTGCAGAAGCCTTTTTTCAGGCAATATTCCGATTCAGTCAGTGCGGTTTCTCAAGATAGCCCGGAGTACTTTACGTACATTGGTGGAATTGGGGTCCAGCTCTAAGGCGATGTTAAGCTCTTTGAGCGATTCGTTTCTGTGGCCCTGTTTATTCAAAAGCATGCCCAGGTTGCCGTGCAGAATTGCGTTATTGGGGGCGAAATGTAGTCCCCTTCGACATATTTTCACCGCCTCATCGACCTTACCCCGCCGGTTCAGTATTTCTGCCAGATTGTTGTATGCCGGCACATAGTTTGGCTGCAGTTGTACCGTTTTGGAATAATATTCTACAGCCTTATCAGTGTTGCCCTGCTTCTGATACACCCATCCCACATAGTAGTGTGGATCGGCGGAGGTGGGCCTGATTTGTATCGCCTTGAGGTACTGGGCGATTGCCGCGTCAAGATCGCCCAGTCCGCGCAATACCGAGCCCAGCGCATCGTATCCCAGATGACAATGCGGCAGAAGATGCTGTACCAAACGATACTCTTTAGCTGCCGCTTGGTAGTCTTTCAAGTCTTCGGCCAACAATCTGCCGTATTTGTAGTGCAGGCGCCAGTCCCCGCTATCATTTTCAATTGCGCGGCGATACTGGGCTGCACTTTTTTCGAGAGCTTCCGGACGGAGATAAACTTTCAGGTCCCTGAGCTCTTGCCCCATGAGGCTGACCTCTTCATCGTGGTAGAGCTGGTTGGTGAACGGCGGTTTCTTGATAAAGTCGTTGAGAACCTGATCGGCAATTCTGTATCGATCCCAATCAGTATAGGCCAAGCGCTCGGCACACTCCGCCTCGGTTAACAGTGGACGATTAGTCGCTCTTTGGCTCTTTATCTGGTCTGGCAGTATCTGCCGCATTTGCTCTAAGATTGTTTTGGCCAGGAGATAATTGCCCTTAAAATTCAAGTGGACATGCTCGTGAAATAGTTCCTCGCCGGTTGTCCGGTGTGGGCTGTCGCTTTCTAATGCTGTGGCCGCGTCCAGCACGTAGACGCTGCTTACCGCTTTGGCAGCAGCTACGTTGCGAATAATCTGGTTGATCCTATTGTCAGCGCGGAACCGAAGAGTATCCAATTCACGCGCTTTAATGTACCGGTCCCTGGCCTTGTCATACTCGCCCATGGCCCAGTAGCAGCGCCCGAGGCGAAACTGCAAATCAGCGTAGCTATCGTCAGTTTCGGCAGCGGCCACATAATATTCTACCGCCTCTGCATAGTCGCCGGCTGTCTCTAATTCCACTGCCCGTTTGTAAATGTCGTCCCACTTTTTGTTCTCTGTCTCGGCTAAATCCGGCCTATGCAGCGAAGCAAACGGTGGACAGTCCCTTAGATTACTACCTACTGTACAAAAGATTATCTTCGCTCCGCTCTTGAGCGCAACGCGTTTAATATCTTTGAGGTTTTGCTGGAAATGTTGGTAGACGGTCTCTAAGCGGGGGTCATCTGCGCGTATTTGCTTTTCGAGAAACATTTGCATTCCTCGCCAAACCGCCAGTTCGTCTCTTTCGCCACCTACTGATTCGAAAAGACTCGTTAACAGTTGTCCCAGCTTAGTCGCCTTGAGCGCAATGCCTGTTCGGATGAGAGACAAGCTCCCTGAAAGCGGCGTAAAGACGGTTCCTGCTCCGTATGGCCCCGTGACTTCATTGTTCCCAAGATACACGACAAACAGGTCAGGCTGGTGGCGGGCACAGTCCTTTGCGATCTGCAAGACTACATGTGAATTTATCGCCGCCATCGCAGGAGTAACAACCTCAAAGTCTGCTCCCGGATATTCTTGTCGTAGCATAGTCCGCAGGAGCCGTCCGAAGCAAAACGCCGGATCCGGTGTGCCCATAGCAGCCGAAGCGCCTAATATAAAGATTCGGCAAGTGTTGTGCGGCTTGTCGGCAGGGAAAATGAACGGCTCAAATTCCCGGGCAATATTACGCGGGAAGAACCGCCAGCCAAATTTGACGTTGTCGCAATAAGATACGTTGCCGTTCGCTTCATGCTTGATGATTGCAGCGGCAGGGTAGCCGTAACCGGCTATACGAAGAGACAGCTCCACTAACAAAAACAGTAGAGCCGGAATAACGGTGACAGCGATAATGCGAAACAGCCAGAGACGCCAGCCGGTTATCCGTTTTTGCGGCACCGCCTTGCTGCCCTTGTGTTTATCCTTACTCTTTGGAATCGCAGAATGAGTTCTTGCATCTATTGGCGGGTCCGCCATAGGCGGGCTGGCATCATGTCGCTTGACGCGCCTTTTACCATGCGGTGATGATTTCTTGCCTCTTTTCCGGCGTTTGGCACTCATTCATCTAATCTATCAGATCGCGTTTTTCCTGGAAAGCTTTCAGTACCCTGCGTATTTCCACCGAATTTGGGTCTATCTGTAAAGCGGCATGAAGCTCTTTGAGCGCCTCATGCCTGCGTCCCTGCCCACCAAGCAGAACGCCTAAGTTACAGTGGAGCAGCGCATCATCCGGCGCGAAGAGCAATCCTTTACGACACACTTGTACTGCCTGGTCAGCCTTGCCTCGCAGAGATAGCACTCCCGCCAGATTGTTGTAGGCTTCGGTGTAATTGGGCCGCAACCGGACCGCCGTCGAATAGCACTCGGTCGCATCGTCAAGCTGGCCTCGCGCCTGATGTATCGAACCCAAATAGTAATATGCAGTTGCACTGGTAGGCTTGATCCGCAGGACCGCCAGAAGATGCTCCTTCGCTTCGTCAAGTTGACCGAGACCTGCCAGCACGCGTGCCAATGACAAGCGTGGTCGATAAGAGTGAGGCAAGCACTTCACCATCGAGCGATACTGTTCAGCGGCTGCTGTACTGTCCTTCAAGTCCGCCCAAAGCAAAAGCGCATATTGCCAACGCAGCCACCAATCAGACGGCTCGTCCTGGATCGCTTGGCGATACTGAGCAGCGATGCCTGCAAGAATTTCGGGCGTCAGGCTGGATTTCAAGACCGTGAGCTTCTCGTGGAATTGCTGGAGCCGTTCATCATGGTAGAGCTGGTTCGTGAACGGCGGCTGCTTTAGCTGTGCATTTAGAACCGCACAAGCGATATTGTAGCGTGTCCAAGGGTTGTAGGATAAACGTTGAGCACACTGTGCTTCTGTGAGCACCGGTCCGCCTGAGGCGGGCTCAAGTTTTCGGCTCGTGACCCACTGCGGAAGTATCTGTTCTACCTGGCTAAGAACCGCCTTTGCCAGAAGATAATTGCCACTGAAATTCAAATGCACGTGCTCACAAAAAAGCTCCTCGCCTGGAACCCCGTGCGGGCTGTTCTTTTCGAATTCTTCGACTGCATCCACCAAGCGGACACCTTCGGCCGCGCTGCCACCAGCCACATCACGAATAACCTCGTTGATCCGGGTATCGGCACGGAAGCGAAGTGTATCCAGCTCGCGAGCACTGATATAGCTTTCTCGAGCACACTCGTATTCACCCATAGCCCAATAACAGCGGCCCAGGCGAAAGTGCAGGTCTGCATAACGGCTGTCGATCTTGGCCGCAGCCAAATACCGCTCGACGGCCTGAGTATGATCGCCTGCTAATTCAAACTCCACACCTTGTTGATAAATATCATCCCATTTCTTCTTTTCCGTCTCGGTCAACCCGCCGCGATGCAGCGAAGCAAAAGGCGCCGAATCCTTTAGATTGCTTGCTACCGTGCAAAAGATTATCTTGGCTCCGCTCTTTTTAGCAGTGCCACTAATATCTTCAAGATTGCTCTGGAAGTGCTGGTAGACCGTTCTTAGAGCCGGGTCATCCGCCTGTACCTGCTTTTCGAGAAACATTTCCATGCCACGCCAGAGTTTGGGGACGTCTCTTCCGGCACCTGCCAGCTTGAGCAAATTGGTTACCATTTGCGCAGTTTTTGTAGCCTTTAGGGCAATGCCTAACCGGATGAGAGATAAGCTCGAAGAAAGCGGCGTAAATACTGTTCCAGCCCCGTAGGGCCCCACCACTTCGTTATTACCCAAATACACGACAAACAAATCGGGTTGATGCCGGGCACAGTCTTTCGCTATCTCCAAAACCACGTGCGAATTTATGGCGGCCGTGGCAGCGCTGATGATCTCGAAGTGCACGTCCGGGTACCTATCTTGGAGCATCACCCGCAGGAGTCTTGCAAAGCTGAACGCTGGTTCCGGCGTGCCCTTCGCAGCCGATGCACCCAGAACGAAAATCCGATAAGTGCCCTCTGGTTTTTTCACTGGAGAAATGAAGGGGTCAAACTCCCGGCCAATGGTCGGTGGAAAAAACCGCCAGGTGAACTTCACATTGTCGCAATAGGCATCTTGGCCGTTCAATTTATACTTGACAGTCGCAGTCGTAGGGAAACCGTAACCGGCTATACGAAGAGACACCTCCACTAACAAAAACAGCAGAGCCGGAATAACGGTGACAGCGATAATGCGGAACAGCCAAAGACGCCAGCCCGTTATCGGTGTCGGTGCCACTTCCTTCGTATCGGCTCGCTTGTTCTCACGCCTGGATATTTTGGAAGTAGCTCTGCTATCTACCTGCAAACGCCTTTGGGTTTGATGGCGCCGGCTCTCTCTCTTGGCATGTGATACTGATTTTTTACTTTTCTTCTTGCATTTCGCACGCACCTACTGAGTTCCTTCAGTCGCGATTAGAAAGTTTCCAAAGTTCCCTGTCTTGTGCTCCGGCAAGCGGCGCCGCACGGAGCACATTTCGCTATAAAGGCTGCTGGAGTCATCAATCCAGCGAACCGCCCGGGTCGGTTATGATTATAACCAGCCTGAATTACGCAACAAGCACTTTGGCTGGTTAATTTGGATAACGTTGGAAAAAAGGGGAGAGCTGATCGGTTGCGGGAAGGTCTTCACTCGGTTAAGTGAAAAAAATCTCTAAGAAAATAAGAACAATGTTGAGAAATCGGAGTAACTCCTATACAGTAATCGCTACTATTTAGCTGGCTTACAGTCGCAGACTTGGGTCAGTGGTGTGTATCAACCCAAAAAGCAACAACCTGTGTTCCGTACGGTGTTTGATGTCTAAGAAAGACAATGGCGAAAAAGGCGGTCTGTTGACGGAGAAGATGAATTCTTTCCGGGTGAAGTGCCATGCGGCGGGGCTGAAGATTACTCCGCAGCGAGCAGCAGTCTATAAGGCACTACTTGAAACAAATCAACATCCATCGGCAGAGGCGGTCTTTGAGAAGGTAAGAGAGGTTTTTCCCAGCATATCGCTGGATACGGTCAACAGGACGTTACTGACTTTGACCGAGATTGGTGCGGCGTTTGTTGTTGCCGGTTCGGGGGATGCTAGAAGATATGACGCGAATCTCAAGAACCATCAGCATTTTAAGTGCGTAAAGTGCAAAAGAATTATTGATTTTCATCACGAGCCGTTTGACAATGTGCCCATTCCGAAGTACATCAGCAAGAGATTTACTGTGTTGAGCAGGACAGTATATTTCGAGGGCATTTGCGATTTGTGCCGGAAGAACCTTAGTTGATGAAGGTGGTCCTTCACCAACGTTGCCAACTGTTAATAAGGCTTCTGCAAAATTGCAGAACTCATAACTGTTAATGTGAAAGGAGACTGTTATGAATCTTAAAGGTACGCAAACTGAAAAGAATTTGCTGGCGGCGTTTGCGGGTGAATCTCAGGCGAGGAACCGCTATACGTATTTTGCCAGCCAGGCTCGAAAAGAGGGTTATGAACAGATAGCTGCGATATTTGCTGAAACGGCTGACCAGGAAAAAGAGCACGCCAAGCGCGAGTTCAAATTCCTGGAAGGCGGGGAGGTTGAGATTACCGCGGCGTTTCCAGCCGGCGTAATTGGCAGCACACTTGAGAATCTGAAAGCGGCGGCAGCAGGCGAACATTACGAGCATACCGAGATGTATCCAGGCTTTGCGGGTACAGCAGACAAGGAGGGATTCGCCGAGATCGCTACGGTTTTTCGGGAGATTGCCGTCGCTGAAAAACGCCACGAAGAACGATACCTTGCGCTGGCAAAAAATATAACTGAAGGCACAGTATTTAAACGCGAAAAACCAGTGAGGTGGGTTTGCAGAAATTGTGGCTATGTGTACGAGGGGACCGAACCGCCAGAAGTTTGTCCGGCTTGCGCGCATCCACAGAGTCATTACGAACTGGAGGCAGTCAATTATTGAAAACCAACAAACTAAGTGCCTATCCGAATAACTTTTGGCAATTACCTGTCATTCCTTCGGCAAGCTCAGGACACCGTCTGAGGCGAAGCCGAAGAATCTGGCCCGTGCACGGATTACAACACGTTCGTCCCAGGGTTTGCTATGGCCGGATGCTTTCCGCCTGCGGCGGACCGATGGCGGACTCAGCATGACAAAGGCTGAGGCGTTATTCGGATAGGCTCTAAACACTAAGAAAAACAAGGAGTCTACAAATGGCAAGAACAGCTAAGAGATTGATTGTGTGCGCCA